>NZ_JAHXRM010000179.1:0-279 GCF_019392235.1 Pseudoalteromonas sp. CR1
GTAGGGCTGGGTATTTGTGCTCGATGAACGTAACGTTTTAAAGGCAGTTGCCCGATAGGGCCAATCGGATCTGTGAGCTATACCTGCACGATATTCAGACCGTACAGTGACCCATTGCAGCCGAATCATAGCCTAGCAATTCCTTAAGCATCGAGCCATGCGATCGTTGCTATGTCGGACGCGTCCGCTTTGGGAGTATGGATTTTTGGGACTACAAAGAGCTAATCAAAAAGTTTTATTAGTATTAGTTAATATTTTTTAATATCTACAAAATTTTTC
>NZ_JAHXRM010000180.1:0-278 GCF_019392235.1 Pseudoalteromonas sp. CR1
CGCGCCCAGCACCCGCAGCCCGTGTGCGCCGGTGACGCTCGGGCGGTTGGCGGCGATGCCTTCCAGGCAGCAATGGGCCAGCCAGGCGAAGGCCATGGCTTCAACCCAGTCGGGGTCCACGCCGTAAGTGGCGGTGCTGCTCACTTGGGTGGACGGCAACAGCGCCGCCAGACGGCTCATCAGTGCGGCGTTATGCGCGCCGCCACCACAGACCAGCAAGGTTTCGGTGTCGGCTTGTGCGGCTTGCAGGGACTCGACGATGGTCGATGCGGTCAGCT
>NZ_JAHXRM010000181.1:0-278 GCF_019392235.1 Pseudoalteromonas sp. CR1
GGTGTGGTGCGCCCACTTGGGAGCGCGAGTGCCGCTGCTGGAGGTGCTGTGCGCCGGTGCGCGTCCGCTTGTCCTCGTCGACACACTGTGCCAGGACAGTGCATCTGCTCAGCCCATGATTGCCGAATTCCGACGCTGTGCGCTCGACGCCGGGATCGACCCAGATGCGGTTACCGGATCGGCGGAGGACAACGTCGCCACCACCCAAACCGGCGTCGGGGTGACGATTATCGGCGTCATGCACCACGAGGATGTGCCGAAGTCCCTAGACGGAGACG
>NZ_JAHXRM010000182.1:0-278 GCF_019392235.1 Pseudoalteromonas sp. CR1
GTTCCTGGCGCGGTACTGGTCGAGCCCGGCCCGGTTGGCTGCCGCGTTCCCGATCGATCGGAGAGCCCTGGCGGACCATGCCACCTTGGGCCTCAGCGAGGCGCGGGTGCGTGGCGCCATCGCGGCCCTTGAAGCGGTCGGGTTCCTCGATCGCGCTGAGACCCTACGGGGCTCACGCTATCAGCCAACTGAGACTGGCCTGCACCGCAAGCCGATATTGTTCAGGTTCGGCGTCAGCTACCGGGAGAACTTCGCCCAGGCCAATGCCCGGACCCGAG
>NZ_JAHXRM010000183.1:0-278 GCF_019392235.1 Pseudoalteromonas sp. CR1
GCCCGTTGGCTGCTCCGCAAGGGCGTTGATTGGACGATTCATCTCATGGTGTCGCGCTCCGAGAAACGCGAAGCGACGATGCCAGGCCGCACGCGTCGTATCCTCGCAGAGGCGACCGGCGCGAGCATCGATCGACAAAATCAGCGCACCGCAACCGTTGGCGGGCTTCTTTCGAATGTCGGTGTGACGATCATCATCATCGTCGCCCTGCTTTCGGGATTCAGCACCATCGGCTTCAAGATCACCCCCATCCTCACCTCCGCCGGAATTGTTGGCGT
>NZ_JAHXRM010000184.1:0-278 GCF_019392235.1 Pseudoalteromonas sp. CR1
GGCACGCAGATCGGCGCCAGGATTGCGCCGACGTTAGCGCCGGAGTTGAAGATACCGGTGGCCAGCGAGCGTTCTTTCTTGGGGAAGTATTCAGCGGTGGCCTTGATCGCGATGGGGAAGTTGCCCGCCTCACCAATTGCCAATATGGCGCGAGACAGCATAAAGCCGGCAATCGACACCGGAATCACCGCCAGGCCGATTGCGCCGCTGAGCGCCGCGATCCCCTGGCCCATCGGCACCGAAAACGCATGCATGATCGCGCCGGTGGACCAAATGGC
>NZ_JAHXRM010000185.1:0-278 GCF_019392235.1 Pseudoalteromonas sp. CR1
GTATTGCCCTCGTAAGTTGATAGGCTACCTCCGCTGCGTCCATGCTCCCAGACATTTGCCAGCAGCGCGTCATGGGGGTTGGATGTGCATAGTCAGTAGTCCACGAGATGGGAGAGGGCCCGGATGCTTTCCGCCTTCGCCAATGCGTTCCGAACACCGGATCTTCGCCGCAAGATCCTGTTCACGTTGTTCATCCTGGCGGTGTTCCGGCTCGGGTCTGTCATCCCCGTTCCGAACGTCAATGTGACGAACATCAACACCTGTGTCACCCAGGCGAG
>NZ_JAHXRM010000020.1:0-69873 GCF_019392235.1 Pseudoalteromonas sp. CR1
GTTTTACCGTGGTCAACGTGGCCGATTGTACCAACGTTTACGTGCGGTTTTACGCGTTCAAACTTTTCTTTTGCCATGACGGAACCTATCAGTTTTGTGTATCTAGATTACATATGAAAATAATCCACCGAAGGTAGATTAAGTTAATTTTTTCAAATAGTATTTTCTGACAGATAAAGGAAGTAATCAAGAAGATTCTTAAGACTGGTGCTGATAGGCAGAGTCGAACTGCCGACCTCACCCTTACCAAGGGTGCGCTCTACCAACTGAGCTATATCAGCAACACAAGAACTGGAGCGGGCAGCGGGAATCGAACCCGCATCATCAGCTTGGAAGGCTGAGGTAATAGCCATTATACGATGCCCGCGTTAGGAATCTGTTCTTAATCTACCTCTAACCGTCAAGAATAAAGTGGTGGAGGGAGCTGGATTCGAACCAGCGAAGGCTGAGCCGTCAGATTTACAGTCTGATCCCTTTGGCCGCTCGGGAACCCCTCCACGATAATTCTCTACTAATTCACTTTCGGTAAAAGGAAAGTGGTGCCGACTAACCGAGTCGAACGGTTGACCTACTGATTACAAGTCAGTTGCTCTACCAGCTGAGCTAAGTCGGCACTGCTTTAGTACGGGGCGAGATATTAGAGTAAGGTTTATTGGGATGCAACTATAAAATTAAAAAAAATGCGATTTTATTGCTTAAATGTTCAATATTCATGCAAAAGTTACTTATTTTTCTATTTTTAGCTCGTTTTGCTTAAATTTCGCCAAAAATTTAAACCTTTCATTACCAACAAAGAATCATAAATACTGCCTTCAAATTGCTGCTGTAATAACGCGCCATAACCACCAGCAAAAACAATTTGCATTGTTTGGGTGCTATTTTTTGCACCTAAATGTAATTTAGCTTGTTCAACTGCGCCTATGGTGGCCACTAACGCACCATTTTTTAAGCCGTTAGGGGTGTTTTTTCCTAACTGACTTACAAACGGAGTATTTTCGTCGTCAAATACACGCTGAGTATTTTGCGTCAGCGATGACGTCATTAAATCAAGCCCAGGTAAAATCCACCCGCCTAAGTGCTGTCCTTCACTGGTTAATACATCAATCGTTGTGGCCGTACCCGCATCAACCACTATGCACGCTTTATTTGGATGCAATGTAAACCCAGCAATGAGCGCAAGCCATCTATCAATACCTAAGTTGTTTACTTGCTCGTACGCGCAGGTAAGCCCTTGAAGTGTTTTAGTTACCGTTGCTTCATAACATGCAGTGTGATGCGTAGCAGCTTGAGCTAATATTTTATTGAGTAATTCACTTCGCCCTACACACGCGTATACAACGTCTGTTATTTGCGGCCAGGGTAAATTATTTAAATCGGCTTGTTGTGCCTGCTCGTTGTGCCAAAGCACGGCTTTTAAAGAGGTGTTACCTACATCGATGAGTAATCTCATAGCGATGCCTTTCTCAGTGATATTTCCCCGCCATAGTAGCTTTTTACATCTCCATCTTGACGAATACGAATCCCCCCTTGAGGGTCAATTCCTTCGCATATCCCCCGCCAACTTCTATGGCCTGTATTTAGCTCTACGCACTCACCAGCAAAAGCATTCAGTGAGTTCCATTGCTGATGCATTGTTTGTAACCCACTTTTACGATACTGTTCTAACCGATGCTCTAAGTGATAAGTGAGTGATGCCACCAGCTCATTTTTATCTAGCTTTTGGGTATGCTGGCTTAAATCAGTCCATGCTTGATCTATATTTTGGCTGAAATTTTCTGGCATTTGTAAATTAATACCAATTCCTAATACCAGCTGACACGGTCCTTGCGGTTGCCCATCTAGTTCAACAAGTACACCTGCAAGCTTTTGTTTGTTTAGGTAGATATCGTTTGGCCACTTAAGCTCTAAATCTATGTCATAAAGCGCTTTAATTGTATCGTATACCGCTAACCCCACCGCAATCGACACCCCCATAGCTGCCTGCAGACCATCATCTAAACGCCAAAAGTAACTGTAATAAAGGTTTGCACCAAACGGTGACTGCCACACACGTCCTCGACGCCCTCGCCCAGCTTGCTGCATTTCGGCCACTATAATAGTCCCCGACTCAAGCGCTGTTTTAGCTTGTATACGCCGCATAAGCTCGGAGTTGGTTGAGTCGATTATAGGATGAACTTCTACGTTCGCTGACTGCGACTTCAACTGACTATTTAATTGATTATAATGCTGTTGTATCTGCGATTGGTTTAAAAGCCCAGCGTAGTTGTTTAGGCTATAACCTTTGCCCGTTACTTTAAAAATATCTAAACCCATCTCTTGTAGGCTATTAATATGCTTACTCACAGCCGCACGGCTAATACCTAGCTGCTCTCCCAGCGCTTGCCCTGATACAAAGCCCGGTTTATTTAATGCATTTAATATTGCGAGTTTATTGCCATCAGGTGCTTTCACTGTGTAACGCCTCCTTGTACATAGCATTCGGCAGTTGTATTTATTAAGCGCACTTCATGCTCAAGCAGTATGCTATAACGCGAATACACAATATGTTGAATGTGCTTGATTATACTAATTAGATCTTCGCCGTGGCTATCGCCATGATTTACTAATACCAATGCTTGTTGCCTATGAACTTCAATGCCCGCAACCCGATAACCTTTGAGGTTTGCGTTATCTATTAACCACCCTGCAGCGACCTTATGCTTGCTTTGTCCGAATGCGTAGTGCGGTAATTCAGGGAATTGCTTTAATAGCGTTGCTAATTGTTGATTGGTAATTATTGGGTTTTTAAAAAAGCTGCCCGCATTGGGTAACGTGTATGGATCTGGCAGTTTACTGTTACGTGTTTGGATAACGTGCTCAAATACAGTACGCGGAGTCACATTTTTCAGCTGCTGCAACGGACCATAACTCAGCACAGGCTGCCATTGCTTTGGCAATACTAGCAATACACGTGTAATAACCGCTTTATTTTTCAATGCATGTTTAAATATAGAATCACGATAGCCAAACTTACATTGCTCGTTAGTCAAACAAACAAGTTCTCTGCTGTGTATGTCAAAGTATTCGACTGACTCTATAAATTTTGAAAGTTCAACCCCGTAGGCCCCAATATTTTGCACCGGTGACGCTCCAACAGTGCCGGGTATAAGTGCTAAGTTTTCAAGCCCTGGTAAGTTTTTATCCAATAAAAATTTGACTAATTGATGCCAATTTTCACCGGCTGCAACGCTTATTAAGGTATCGGTTTTACGGGGGGTAATATTAATCCCTTTAGTTGCCATTTTAATTACCGTACCATGGTAATCGTTTAAAAAAATGGTATTACTCCCCTCCCCCAACAAACAGAAAGGTGACGAAAAGCTTTGCTTATATAGCTGCTCAATGTCAGTAATTTCAACTAAATTTTGGCATTTGGTATGTAATGCAAAGGTGTGTAAAGGGTGTAATGCGTGCGTCACAAGGCTCTCAAGATAAACCGCCAACTAATCGCAATAGTTTACCTCATCGTCGCAAAATACGCATCAGATTGTAAAAATTGCTCAACCCACCTTGTCAATCGTGTTATAAAACCTGCTCTTTTTATTTGTGTTCAAGGTAATTATGAAAATTAAACCTCTCTTTTTAAGCCTCGCTATGGCGGGCATGTGTTCGCAAGCAATGGCGAATGCTGTTGATCAAAACTCATACGCCAATCTTGACGATGTTGTTACAACTCACTTAAGCCTTGATTTAGATGTCGATTTTAAAGACAAGCAATTAGAAGGCTTTGTTGAGCATACACTTCAGTGGAATAACAGCAAAAGCAAAAAGCTAGTGCTTGATACTCGCGACCTAGACATCGATAAAGTAATGTATCAAACGCAAGCAGGCAGCTGGCACAAAGCAAAATTCACTTTAGCAAACCGTGATGATGTTAAAGGTTCAAAGCTAACTATTGAGTTTAAAAACCAAGCCAAAGTAGTGCGTATTTACTATAACAGCCGTCCAGAGGCATCAGACTTACAATGGTTAACACCTGAACAAACAGCAAGTAAGACGCACCCGTTTATGTATAGCCAATCGCAAGCAATTCACGCTCGTAGCTGGTTACCTGTACAAGATACACCGGCAATGCGAGTAACCTATTCTGCGCGTATTACTACGCCTAAAGATATTCGTGCGGTTATGAGTGCCGATAATAAAGACGCACTTTATAAAGATGGCGATTATCACTTTGACATGCCGCAAGCTATTTCACCATACCTAATTGCTATTGGTGCAGGTAACTTAGAGTTTAAAGCGATGTCTCATCAAACAGGTATTTTTGCTGAGCCAGAAATTTTAGAAGCCTCGGTTGCTGAGTTTAACGACACGCAAGCCATGATCGACAAAACCAATGCCATGTACGGCGACTATGCATGGGGTCGTTACGACTTACTCATGCTTCCGCCAAGCTTTCCGTTTGGTGGCATGGAAAACCCGCGTTTATCGTTTATTACGCCTACTGTAGTGGCTGGTGATAAAAGTTTAGTTAATCTAATTGCGCACGAGCTTGCCCACTCTTGGTCTGGTAACTTAGTGACTAATGCAACGTGGGAAGATTTATGGTTAAACGAAGGTTTTACCTCATACGTTGAAAACCGCATTATGGAAGAAGTATTTGGTCGCGACCGTGCAGTAATGGAGCAAGCTCTTGATGCCGCAGGGTTACGTGCACAGCTTAAAACTATTGATGCGCCTGATACTCGTCTTAACTTAAAGCTTAATGGCCGCGATCCAGACGATGCCTTTAGCTCAGTGCCTTACACTAAAGGTCAGTTATTCTTAATTTACTTGGAAAACAAATTTGGTCGTGACAAGTTTGACCCTTTCGTAAAAACTTACTTTGACGAGTTTGCTTTTAAATCGTTAACGACTGCACAATTTGTTACCTATATTGAAGCCCATTTAATTAACAAGTACCCAGGTATTGTTAGTATGGATAAAGTGAACGAGTGGATTTTTGAACCTGGTTTACCAAGCGATGCGCCAAACCCAACCTCTGATGCGTTCGATAAGGTCGATACTGCAACCACAGCTTGGTTACAAGGCGCAACAACTGCAGCGCAGCTCCCAACAGCAAACTGGACAGTACATGAGTGGTTACACTTTTTAAATAACCTACCACGTGATTTAAGCATTGAAAAAATGACTGAATTAGACGGTGAGTTTAACTTAACGCAATCAACCAACGCAGAACGCGCATTTGCATGGTATATGCTTGCGGTGGGCAACGGTTACCAACCGATTTACCCTGCTCTTGATAAGCATTTATCAGGTATTGGTCGTCGTAAGCTAATTGTCCCTCTGTACAAATCACTGATTACTAACGGTAAAAAAGAGTGGGCACAAAAGGTGTACTTAAAAGCACGTCCGGGTTACCACCCACTAGCACAAGGCACTATTGACGCTTTATTTGAATAATAAACAGCGTAAAATAGGAACTAAAAAGGGCCAAATTTGGCCCTTTTTTAATGCTTATCTCAAACAGCTTATTTTGTTACTTTTGCTAAAAAAGCCTGTCGCTCAGCAATTGTTGCTTGTTGCCACCAAAAGTCGAGCATTTGCGTCGCACTTGGCATGCCTTTTCCTGTAATGGGTGCAATTGGTTTAATCGGTCTACTCGGCTTTTCTGGACTCGCAGGTGATTCTCGCATAGTCCTCACTGGCGCTTCGCTAGCAAGTTGGTTATTAGAGACAACACTCAATGGTGCAGCTAACGCACTGCCTTTAGCTTTTAAACTTACCATGGGCGATTGAGCAAATACTTTAGCCGCTACTGCATTTTCAGCACGATTAAATACCAAGGTGTAATCTGTGCCCGCCTCAATCGTAATATCAACCCAAAAAGGCTCTGACTCGACCACCTCATGCATATCGTAATCTTCATCGTATAAGTCGGTATACTTGAGCTTTAGCCGATACGAACCCGGCGCTAGCTCTAAATCGTCTACACGACTAAACAAAGAGCTTTCTATTATTCGCTCACCGACTTGTAACGGCACAAACTCTTCAGGAAAGTGAATATTTTCTGCCATACCCGATACACTAAATAGCAATGCAGCTACACTGCTCATTAACACTGATTTACGCATATTAACTCCTTTGGTTGATTTGAGTTTGACACTGCTTTGCAAATTTGTCATTAGTGAATCTAAATTTCATACCACTTGATAAGGAACACACAATGAGCCAAGAGACACTATTTACAAAAATAATTAATCGCGAAATCCCAGCAAGCATAATTTACGAGGACGAAAATACTCTCGCGTTTGAAGATATAAACCCTCAAGCTCCTTTTCATGTGTTAATTATCCCAAAAATTGCAATTCCTACCATAAATCATATAAATGATGATAACGCACACTTAGTAGGCAACTTATATGTGGTGGCCGCGAAGCTTGCAAAAGAACATAACTTTAGCGATGACGGCTACCGTGTTGTTATGAACTGCAACGATCATGGCGGTCAAACCGTCTATCATATCCATCTTCACATGCTTGCCGGTAAGCAAATGGGGTGGCCTCCTTATCAAGATAACAAAAAAGAAATCGTTTAATTAAGCTCGGTTACTGCATGCTATGTAAAAGCGTGTGTTCCTATAAATTAAAAAACAATTACTTATTTGCAACATTTTATGTTTAAATAATCATAAAATTGTACTTGTTTTTAAGTACGATAGCGGTTTTCTAATACTAAAGGTGTGGGAATCGTGATAAACTTAATCAGTCAGCTTTATAAAAGAGTATAAAAACATGAGCAGTTCTGCCTTTTTGTTATTAGATAAAGATCCAATTAATACTATTGGTATTAACGTATTAGAGCCATTGCTAAAAACGCAAGGACTAGACGTAACAACCGGTACTAATATATTGGATACACCTGAAGGGACTCGCTTACTTTTTATTGAAACGTCTAGCAATGACGCGTGGGGAAAATTAAAAGAACAACTAGTAAACCTACGTGTTAAGTGCGATATCATATTATTTAACTTAGATGAAAACCCAGAGCTTGCCAATCGAGCATTACTCAGCGGGATTCGTGGTGTATTTTATACGACCGACAATGCAGATGTGCTAATGAAAGGTATTCGACTCTTATTAGAAGATCAGCTTTGGTATCGTCGCGACATCATGTGTAATGCGTTAAATCGCATGTTGCAGTTTAATAAAGATGCACTTCACAAGCTTACAGAGGGCGATATTGAACCTGTCAAACTTACTAAGCGCGAGAAAGCAATTATTTCATTAATGAGTAACGGTTCTAAAAATAAAGAAATTGCTGAAGAACTTAGCATTAGCCCACACACAGTAAAAACTCATCTATACAGCGCATTTAGAAAGACTAAGTGTCGTAACCGTATTGAGCTATTATCTTGGGCACAGCAAAATATACCAGACGAAATTCGCTAAACGCGTAGTTCAAATTAAAAAACAGACACTTAGGTGTCTTTTTTGTATTTAGTCTAAGCACTTGTTAACTTAAAATATTTTAATTACTCTAACTTAAAATTTCTTTGCTGGAAGCCTGATGCTCGATTCCTACACTCTTTATTTTGCCAGCATAGCCGTTATTGTTGTTATGATATTTTTGAATATTTTAACATGGCGAACAAATAAGCAAATTCCGGGGACACTACTTTATATTTTTTACCCGGTATTAATGCTATGTGCAGTTATTGCATTTGCTTTTATGAGTAACACCCATAATTTAATTGTTATAAATGCAGCATGTAGCTTAATGTTTGCAGCCTCTATTGTGCACTGTTTTTCTATTAGCCAATTTTTGAATTATCGCGGGCCTGGGTTTAAGCTTCTTTGTTCAGTCACCGCATTTAGTGCAGTGGTATTTGGTTATTATAGTTTTTTTGATCCCTCTTTAGCTGGCCGTGTAATCGCATCCGATTTACAACATATTTCAGAGGCCTTGTTTTTACTGTTTATATTTATAAAGTACGCTCGTAAACCTTATCCCAACGGCAGTATTGTATACATTACAATTTTAACACTCGTGGTGTTAGCCTTTATTGCACGTTCAATTTTTATGAATGAAATTGAGCAAAAAGATCTCGTTTCAAGCAGCTGGTTTAGTACCGTACTATTTTTAAACGGAACTATTGCACCGATGTTTTATGCTGCAGGCATGGCGCTACTATGTAATGAACGCCGGGAACATCACCTCAATACGTTAGCCGCTAAAGCCCAAAAAGATTTAGAAATACGCGGACTATTTTTATCTACCATTAGCCATGAAATACGCACGCCACTTAATGGTATTTTAGGTAGCGCGCAACTGGTTATGAACCAAACAAGCGATACACACAGTAAGGCTTATTGCGAAGCAATTATTAACTCAGCAGAATCATTAAATTTACTAGTCGATAAAGTGCTTGAATATGCAAGTTTAGACCAAAGTGATGAAGCCCTTTATGAAGAAGACATTGAATTTAAAACCTGGCTAAATAATTTATGCCTGTTACTCAGCCCGTTAGCTGAACAAAAACAGCTTAAGTTTGAGCTTGTGTGTAATGTTCCCGAGCAAGCCTGTTACTACTGCGACCAACAAAAGCTACGACAAATAATTATTAACTTAGTCGGCAATGCAATAAAGTTCACCGACCGTGGTGTGGTAAAAATTCAGGTTGATTTGATTTTAGAAAAGCAGCTAGAACACACCATTAAAGTCAGTGTTAAGGATTCAGGCCCAGGTATTGAAAACGATGAAATTGCATACTTAACTGAGCCCTATGTACAAAGTAGTGCAGGTAAAGAAAAAGGTGGCACGGGTCTCGGGCTTGCAATTACAAGCCGCTTATTAGAAAAACTCGGTAGTCGCCTTGAGATTTCTAGCGAACTGGGTATTGGTAGTGTGTTTAGCTTTATAACGACCTTTACCTTAGGTGAGTTAAGCCTTGTAGAGCAACGCCATCAAACAAAAGACTACTTAACAGGGCTTGATGTTCTTTTGGTTGAAGATTTAGACCTAAACCAAAAAATAGCCATTGAGTTTATGGCAGACGACGAGCACAAAATTAAGCTCGCTAAAGACGGTAAAAGCGCCATTGAGCTAATGCAAGCATATCACTTTGACGTAGTCTTACTTGATATGAACCTACCTGATTTAACAGGACAAGAAGTTATTAAGCGCCTAAAGCGTGTTGAGCACAAAAACCAGCGAACACCTATACTTGCTTTTACTGCCAGTTTAAGTCCTGATGAAGTTAAAGAATATTTAGCGCTGGGCATTAAAGACATTGTTGGTAAGCCAATTAAACACCAAAAACTACGCCAAGCATTAAGCGACTCTCAATCAAATCAAACCACAAATATTGCAGTAGAACTTATTGATACCCTTTATGATAAAACGGCTATAGAAACACTCGCCAGCTCGTTTAGTGAGGATGAGGTATCGTCTATTTATAATGAGTTTGTACTTTCTGCTCGAAATAAGTTAATTCGCTGCCAAGGGTTAATAGACCAGCACCCCGAGCAATGCATTAAACTTTTGCATCGCCAAGCGAGCACTGCATTACAATTAGGGTTTAACCGCTATGGCATGGAGCTTAAAAAAATAGAACGCCGATTACTTGATAATAAGCCACATAACGATCTACTTAATGAAGCGCTCGAACTGTGGCAACGCAGCCTTGAAAAATACTTAAAGTTTGTCCGTGGACAACTTTCATAAAGTAAATTAAAAAGGCGTTAAAGCCCTTCTCTGCCATATAAGTCATCAAACCGTTGTATGTCGGATTCATCAAGTATGGCACCCGTTTGTACTTCAATAACAATTAATGGCACTTGTTGGTTATTCGCCAAGCTATGAACTTGCTTCGCGGCAATGTAGCACGATTGGTCTTGGGTGAGCGTTAGCAACTGCTCATCAATGCGAACATTGGCAATTCCCGATACCACCACCCAATGCTCTGCACGATGCTGATGTTGCTGTGTTGAAAGCTTAGCACCGCTATTAACGGTTATTTTTTTAACTTTAAAACCACTATCTTCAACCAAAGTGCGGTAGTTACCCCACGGACGATACACAACCTGATGGTGATTGAGTTTATCACTTTGGCCCTGTGCTAATTGTTTAAGTAATAAAGGTAAACCGTCGAGCTTATTCTTATCGGCAACCAGTGTGGCATCGTGGGTGTGAATAATGGCTAAATCACTTACCCCAAGCGTTGCGATACTATGGTCGTGTTCGCTAATAACAAAATTATTCGTACTGTTTTGTGCTATATGGTTTTGGTTTTCGTTATTACCGTGCGCATCTTGCTTAGTAAGGCTTGCAAGCGCACTAAAGCTACCTACATCACTCCATTTAAGCGCAACAGGCATAACCGCTACATTGTTGCTGCGCTCTAAAATAGCGTAATCAATAGAGTCACTTGGGCAGCTTTTAAGTGGCTCTATGTTTGGCCTTGTAAAGCCTAAGTCGTGTGAAAACTGAGAGGCAGCATGAACACTGTGTGCTATTTTTGGCGCAAAACGTTCAAGCTCATTTAAATAAGCTCGTGGCGTAAATAAAAACATGCCGCTATTCCAACTATAACCACCTTCCGCTAGGTATTTTTGTGCTGTTGCTAGGGTTGGCTTTTCTTTAAATTCAGCGACTTCAAAACAGTTTGAGCCTGAAATTTTACTGCCTTGCTTTATATACCCAAACCCTGTGTGCGCGTGTGTAGGTGTAATTGAAAAGGTAACTAGCATTCCTTGCTCAGCTAACTTAACAGCATCATTTAACTGAAGTGTTAGCTCATCAAAATTTTCAATATAATGATCGGCTGGCATCACTAACATTGGTCCATCAATCCCCTGCTGTAGTGCGTAACATGCGGCTAACGCAATGGCAGGCGCCGTATTTTTACCCTGAGGCTCTAGTAAAAGCGCTTGCGGGTTAATAATTGTACTTTGCTCGGCAGCAATAAAACGGTGTTGTTCGTTACAAACCAGTATTGGCTTTTCAAACTGATTACCTGACACTCGCGCTAAAGTGCTTTGTAATAACGAATAGTGGTTATCGAGTAGCGGTAAAAATTGTTTGGGCATGGCTTGGCGCGACAAAGGCCACAGTCTAGAGCCAATACCCCCAGCTAAAATAACAGGAGTGATTAAAGTATTCATAATGCTAATTAGCCGCCAATCAATGTAATAGCGTCTATTTTAACACTAAATATTTTTAGTGCTAAGTGAAGATAACTTAAGTTAGCGTAAACGGATCGGCATCTAAATAAGCGGGAAAAGACGTTTTAAACGCATCTAGAGGCTCTTTTTCAAGTGTAATTGTCAATAATTGTTTAATATTATCGCCCGCCTTGGCTAATGTCTCTCCTTTAAAGTTATAAACAGCCGTACCACCATTGTGAGCAACGCCATTACCATCATCGCCTACACGGTTAACCCCTACCACATAACATAAATTTTCTATCGCACGAGCTGCCAATAATGTATCCCAAGCGGGACGTCGTACCGCTGGCCAATTTGCTACATTAACCATTATGTCGTAGTCATTTTTATTGCGCTGAAAAACCGGAAAACGCAGGTCATAGCAAACTTGAGGCAGTACTTTAAAGCCATTAATTTCAAAAACTTTTCGCTCATTTCCTGCTATTACATGATCTCCCTCATTGCCTAAGCGAAATAAATGACGCTTATCGTAATGGGTCACTTCACCACATGGTTTTACCCAATAAAAACGGTTGGCTTTTTTATCATTTTGCGCCACCAGCACCGACCCAGCAATCACTGCATTATGTTTTTTTGCTTGTTGTTTTAACCAAGTAAGCACTAGGCCATTCTCTGGCTCCGCGCAATCATGGTTTATAGCAAAACCAGTGGCAAACGTTTCAGGTAATAAAATAAGGTCAGGCTTCTCTGTTAGCCCACCTAGTTGCTTATCAAACATCGCTAAATTAGCGCTTTTATCGAGCCAGTGAAGAGAGCTTTGTACTAATGTGAGCGTTAAAGTTGACATAAAATATGGGCTGCCTCTTTTAGGGTTTCATCATTTTTTGCAAAACATAAGCGAATAACCTTGTCACCCGGGGGCGTTTGATAAAAAACACTTAAGGGTATTGCCGCAACACCTGCTTGCTCAACTAACCAATGGCAAAATTCAATATCTTTTAAATCAGATACATCACTGTAATCTAACAATAAAAAATAGGTTCCTTGGCTTGGTAAAATTGTAAATCGACTTCCATGTAAATGACGTATAAGTAAATTACGCTTTTGTTGATAAAAATCACTAAGTCTATCTACATGATCGCCTTGTTGTTCTAACATATCGGCCAATGCATGCTGAGCAGGTGTAAAGCTAGAAAAGGTGACATATTGATGAATCTTTCTAAACTCACCTGACAAGTCATCAGGGGCAATGCAGTAACCCATCTTCCACCCTGTGCAATGAAATGTTTTACCAAAGCTCGAAATAACAAAACTTTTAGCTAATAACTCGTGATCGCGTAGTACACTTAAATGTAGTTGCTCATCAAAGGTAATGTGCTCATATACCTCATCGCTAATAACATAAAGGTTGTAAGTACCAACTAATCTTTTAAGCTTTAGAATATCGTGATGTGTAAATATTTTAGCGCTTGGGTTGTGGGGCGTATTTATAATAATAGCGCGTGTTTTTTTTGTGATTTTTTGCTCTACCTTATGCCAATCAATCGTAAAGTCTGGCGCATTTAAAGCAATATGTACTGACCTCCCACCAGCAAGCTCAATAGCTGGCTTATAGGAGTCGTAAGCAGGATCAAATACAATGACCTCATCGTTTGGTCGTACAGCTGCTTGAATGGCAACAAAAAGGGCTTCGGTTGCACCTGATGTGATAGTTATTTGCTTATCAGCATTAAGCTCTGTAGCGTATTTATTTTGTACCAAATTTGCAATTTGCTGCTGTAATTTAGGCACACCACTTGAAGGGGAGTATTGGTTAAAACCGTTTTGAACATAATGAGTGATCTGACTTTTTAAAAAGTTTGGAGTGTCAAATTCCGGAAAGCCCTGCGAAAGATTAAGTGCAGAGAACTGATTCGCCAACTCGCTCATTTGACTAAATATACTTACGCCAACGTCGGGTAATTTACTATTGAACACGCACTTTCCTTACTTCATTTTTGAAACAGCTCATAATAAACATGCGCCTATTGCGTCTGTTTATTTTTGACTTACTTATAATTTTCGTAAATTTTGTCTAATGGCTCCGAAAGGCCACTTTCTTGCACTATGCGTACATGCTCACGTTTAAGCTCTCGTGCACTTGTTACGCCGCATGAGTGAGCAATAAGCCCCGCGCCATAGTGAATATACTTATTGTAGTTAGCCACTCGCTGCGCTTTATCAGCAACGTTTAAACCGCGCTGCAAGCGTTCGTTATGAGTAGTAATACCGGTAGGGCAAGAATCTTTGTTACATTGCATTGCTTGAATACACCCTAATGCAAACATATGTCCGCGAGCCGATACAACAAAATCGGCCCCAAGCGCTAACGCCCAAGCAACTTTAGAAGGCACAATAAGCTTACCCGAAACAATGACTTTAACGCGATCACGCAGTCCGTGTTTTTCAAGCATATTAACTACTAGCGGTAAACTTTCACGAAGTGGTAATCCCACAGAGTCCATTAAGGGTTGAGGAGCAGCACCTGTTCCACCGTCGGCACTGTCAATAGTAATAAAGTCAGGAGCTGACTCTATACCACGTTGATTTATTTCAGCAAATAAGGTTTCTAACCAGCCATACGCACCAATAACGGCCTTAAAGCCAGTTGGTTTACCTGTAGTATTTCGTACCGTCGCAATCATATCGAGAATATCGCTGGGGTTTTTAATTTCAGGGTGCCCATTTGGACTAATAGAATCTTCCCCCTCAGGGATACCGCGTATTTTTGCTATTTCAGCATTCACTTTACGCCCAGGAAGCATACCTCCCTTACCGGGTTTAGCACCTTGGCTCATTTTAAGCTCAAACATTTTAACCTGCTCGTGTGCTGCAACCTGTTTGAGCTTTTCGATACTGAGCTGCCCATTTTCATCGCGCACACCGTACTTAGCAGTACCAATTTGAAAAACTAAATCGGCGCCCCCTTCAAGGTGATAAGGGCTCAAGCCACCTTCACCCGTGTTCATCCAACAGCCTGCGAGCTTGGCTCCTTTAGAAAGAGCACGGACAGCGGGTTTAGACAGCGCACCAAAGCTCATTCCCGATACATTAAATAACGAATTGGTTGAATAAGGTGTTTGGCAATAGGGCCCAAGCGTTACTTCACTTGGCGCAAGCGCTTCTTCATCAAGCGTAGGGAAGGCGCAGTTCATAAACATGACCGTACCTGTGGCCTCCAAGCTTTGTGTAGATCCAAATGCCGCAGTACGGTCTACGTTTTTTGCAGCACGGTAAACCCAACTACGTTCGGCCCGATTAAAAGGCATTTCTTCTCTATCAAGGGCAAAAAAGTATTGTCTGAAAAACTCACCTTGGCGTTCAAAAAAGTACCTAAAGCGCCCAATTACCGGGTAATTTCGTCTAATTGCATGCTTTGTTTGTGTAACATCGCGGATATAAAAAATAACGACAATTAAAACCAGCAAACCTAAAAAAACAATAAATAGACTCGCAAATACATCAATACTAAACATTATAAAATTATTCATTGTAGGGTTCGCTGCTGTAAAAATAAAAAAGTGCTATGCCCAACATGACATAACACTTTTATGCATTCAAGAATTAACCATCTGTAGGTTAACTCTTCTGTTTGGCTAGCTCTTCATTAATATACAAACGTACTTGCGCCTCTAAAACTGATAAAGGAACAGAGCCATGGCGTAATACCTGATGGTGAAACTCCCTAATATCGAAATTTTGCCCAAGTGCTTGCTCAGCTTCTTTACGTAAATGTTTAATTGTGAGCTCACCAATTTTGTACGACAGCGCTTGGCCAGGCCAAGTTATATAGCGATCGGTTTCGGTTTTCACATTGTGTAACGACAACGCCGTATTTTCGCTCATAAACTGCATAGCACGCTCTCTACTCCAGCCATACATATGCATACCAGTATCAACCACTAAGCGAGCCGCTCGCCACATTTCGTAAGTTAAACGGCCAAATCGGCTATATGGGCTTTGGTAAAAACCGGCTTCAATGCCTAAATACTCAGAGTAAAGCCCCCAGCCTTCACCAAATGCCGATAAATACGCATCTCGACGATAGCTTGGCAGGGTTTCTAGCTCTGCATTCAATGATATTTGTAGATGATGGCCAGGTACTGCCTCGTGTAAAGTCAACGCTTCTAATACATACAGTGGGCGCTTATCAAGTGCGTACGTGTTTACCCAATAATACCCTGCCTCATCATCCCTATTTGACCCAGAGTATCGACCCGTTGTGTATTTAGGTGCGATGCTCGCAGGTACAGGCGCAACACCATATGGTTTACGGGGTAGCGTATGAAACAGCTTTGGTAGTTGCGCGTCCATTTTTTTAGCTATGTATGCTGCTTCTTTAAGTAGTTGATCTGGTGTAGTTGCATAAAATTGTGGATCGGTTCGTAAAAAGTGGATGAACTCTGCAAATGTTCCCTCAAATTCTACTTCTTTTATAATTGCTTCCATTTCGCCGCGAATGCGGGCTACTTCCTGCAAACCAAGAGCATGTATCTCTTTAGGGATCATTTCGGTAGTGGTGTAATATTTTGCTCTATTTTTATAAAACGACTCGCCGTTTGACGTATTTGAAATCCCTATGGTAGTTCGCGCACCGGGGCGGTATTCCTGTGTAAAAAAAGCTAAATAATTTTTATACGATTTAATTACTTTATCTTTAATTACCAACTGAGCCTGTTGTTGAAGCGATTTAAATTCACTCTCTGACAAAGCTGCTCTATTTTTTAAAAAAGGTTTGTAAAACTCAGATGTTGTAACATCATCAACTATATAAGCCAATATTGACTCTTCGTACCCTTCAAGCACCGCTTTAGGTTGCGTAAGGCCTGTTTGAAGACCTTTTTTCATCCAATAAATGTTTTGTTCAAAAAAGCGAGGAACCTGAGCCAAACGCGCTAAATAAGTTTGATAATCTTGCAGTGTTTTGTATTGGCTACTGTTTACAATATACGATAAGCCAGAATGAAAACCGTACTCAGAAGTTAACGGCATGTAATGAGTATTAAATACATATTCGTCAACACTGTTTTGTACCTGCGCCCGAATAATGTTGAAGTTTATTTGGTTTTCAGCATTTAATTTATTTGTATTAATTGCATCTAACTCACCCAAAAATTGAATTTTTTTATTGTATTGTTGAGCTAAAAACTCGGGCGATAAATTAGCCAACAAATAACCATTAACGCCCTCAGTGTTAGCATAAGGACTCGTAGTTTGTCGGTAATCTACAATACTGTTAGCTATCGCTGTAAATTGACTATCGACGTTATGGTTTGTGGTTTGACAGGCACTTAAAGTACATAAAAACGTCATGCTGATGAGCGTATTGCGTATTGGCTTGAGTAATAAATGATTCGTCATAATAAAGTTTAGTCAGATAATGAATTTCACAAAACTATCGCAGACTCAGTAAATAGCAAGTAAATGAGATAAGCATCGTTGCTGAGAGTGCCTTTTAGGTTTAAAACTTACTTGATAAAAGAGCTCTTTAAACTCTAAACACTGCTTATAGTACGTATCTTATTTTTATACTAAAAACACAACTGTAAGGTGAGTGTCTAAATAAAAATCAGCCCTAAAAGTACCGTTTAAAATATTTATTAAACGATAAATCATATTAAATGAGTTAAAAACAAGCCTAATTGATGAGAAAAGCAGCTATTAAGCGACTAAAGTAAAATTTAAGTTCCCTTGGCCCTATTTTTGCTTTTTAATAGCAGTTATAACGATTACTGTAGTAAAAAAATAATAAAAAAGCTCGGACGCACAATCGACTCATGGAATGAAATTATAAATTAAGCATTGATGCGTACTTAGTTGGTATTAAATAATGATGTTCCATGATTCCATGGCTATTGCTCAAGAGAAAATGACTCAAGTGTGTTTGTTCTTAGAACGTTATGCATTGCCGCCAACGCCCCTGAATTTTCAAGTTGTATACACCTATGTTAGCCAAGCAAATCTAAAATTAAATAAAACATTAGATCGCGCTATTTCTACCGATGAAAACATTGATGGTGTATTAATAGAGCAGCTTTACTTTGAGTTTTTAAACGTCGGACACAATACGCAAGTGTCGATGATTCAAAACGTAGACGGTGTTATTACCTCATTATCTAACAATGCACAAAATACAGAAAAGCAAATCAGTCGCTTTGCTGATCAAGTGAGTGAATGTGTTCATTCGCTTGACGAAAATAATATAGAACAAAGCCGCCAAGCACTTAATAAACTTGATAAGCAAACTGCTGAGTTACTCGCCCAGCATAAAAAGTTTAAGCAAGAGCTAGCTAGAGCTAAAAAACTACATGAAAGAACACAAAAACAACTTTCCCAACTTCGAAAACAACACATTATAGACAGTCAAACCGGTTTATTTAAACGTCATTATTTGACCCAGCAAACTGAACTTTGGACAAACCAATCCAAGTCAATTTGTGCCATTGCCATTCAAATAGATAACTTAGCCCATTTTGTGGATAACTTTGGCGATGTTATTGGTGAAGTCATTTTAAATAAAGTGGCTAAACAAGTTCAAAAGTATGTGATGCAAAGTGGTTTACCAGGGCGTACTGCTAAAGATCAGTTCACTGTTTTACTAGCGGACATTGACCCTGAGACAGCAATTCTCATTGCTGAAAAAGTCCGTAAGGGCGTTGAAAAGCTGCGTTTTGTAAGTTCAAAAAGTGGTGCAAAACTGCCTAGTATTAATTTATCATTAGGTATTGCCCAGCATCAGCAAAAAGAAGACTTTAACCAACTGGCTAAAAAAGCGTCTCATGCGGCATTTAAAGCCCGATCACTTGGTCAAAGCAGTTTTACCGCCGGCCAATAAAACACCTGATAAATCATATTCAAATTGCACCTTCGGTGCACAATAAAGTACACTAGTACTTATTGCCACGATAGAGATTAATCATGAACGAAACCCCTGAAAAGACCACGCACTTTGGCTACAAAACCGTTGCTGAAAATGAAAAAGCATCAATGGTTGCAGACGTATTCCACTCTGTTGCGGCTAAGTACGATGTAATGAATGATTTAATGTCTTTTGGTGTACACCGTTTATGGAAACGTCAAACTATAGCCAGTTCTGGCGTTCGTAAAGGCCATCATGTACTCGATTTAGCAGGTGGTACAGGCGATTTAACGGCAAAATTTAGTCAACTAGTCGGTGAAACTGGCCAAGTGGTTTTGGGCGATATAAATTCATCTATGCTCAAAGTAGGGCGTGAAAAGCTTCATAACTTGGGCCTTGTAGGCAATATTGACTACGTGCAAATGAATGCTGAAATGCTGCCATTTCCAGATAATAGCTTTGATGTGATCACCATTGCCTTCGGTTTACGTAATGTAACCGACAAAGACAAAGCACTGCGCTCAATGTATCGCATACTAAAGCCAGGTGGTCGTTTATTAGTATTAGAATTTTCTAAGCCAAAACATGAAGCACTTAGCAAGGCATATGACTTTTACTCGTTCAATTTACTGCCAACAATGGGCAAGCTAGTTGCTAACGACAGTGAGTCTTATCAATATTTAGCAGAGTCGATTCGTATGCACCCAGACCAAGATACGCTTAAAGCAATGATGAATGAAGCTGGATTTGAACAAACAACGTATCAAAACTTAACAGGCGGAATTGTTGCCCTTCACCGTGGTTTTAAATATTAAGGCACAGAGTCATGGCGCTTGATCAAGCAACTGAAAAAACCAGTGATGATACAAATATATCATCCTTTTTGATGCTACCCAACTTTGTACTTTCGCTTGTTGAGCGCATTTTAAACCAAGCACTTAAACTCGACCCTAACGTTGCCCACAAGCTAACTACAGTAAAACAAAAGCGTTTACTTGTTAAAGTTAGAGACTGGCAACAAACCATACAACTTGTTTTTGCTGACGAAAAATTACACCTTTATACCGCAGACAACAGCGATTATAGCGATTGCATGATCAGCGCTGATATCGACACGCTTGTTGCACTTAAAAACCCGGCCATACTTACACAGTTAATTCGCCAAGATAAACTTGATTTACAAGGTGATTTGAATATAGCTCAAGCATATAGCGGTGCATTTTCGGAAATAGACATAGATTGGCCTGAGCAACTATCAGCGTATATCGGCGATGCTCCAGCTCAACAACTTTACATGCATTTAATGTCGCTAAAGCATCAAGGAAGTAAAGTAACAGCAAAACTAAGCTCTACACTTACAAGCTTATTTCAAGACGAATTAGCAGTCACTATTCACCCTTTAGAACTTGCACAATTTAAACAACAAAATAGAGAACTAAAAGGCCAAGTTGCCGCTATAGAGCAGCGTATAAACACTTTATTAAACGCTATAACACGCTAAGGACTTTTTGTGTCTTCTTCACGATTGTATTACATCACTAAAACATTACTTAGCTATGGTTTAGACGAATTAGTACCTAAAAATAAAGCGCCTTGGTTTGCAAAAATTGCCAGAGGGTGCTTATTTTGGTTACGAAATCAGCATAAAGAAAAACCTGCCGGGCTGCGCTTACGTTTAGCATTACAAGAACTGGGCCCTGTATGGATTAAATTTGGTCAAATGTTGTCAACACGTCGCGATCTACTTCCTCACGATATCGCGCAAGAGCTTGCCTTTTTACAAGACCAAGTTCAGCCTTTTGAAGGCGAACTAGCACAAAAAATTATAGAAAATGCACTTGAGATTAATGATATTAGCGAGCTATTTAGTGAATTTTCACAAACGCCATTAGCATCCGCCTCAATCGCACAAGTGCATACTGCAACGCTTATTGACGACAATAATATTGAACAAGATGTAGTTATTAAAGTAATTCGCCCAAACATCCATGAACAAATAAATGCCGACTTAGCATTAATGGAAAAGCTCGCTCAAGTACTTGCCAATGTACATAACGAATCAAAACGTTTGCGCCCCGTAGAAGTAGTAAAAGAGTATAAAAAAACACTGCTTGATGAATTAGACCTAATGCGTGAAGGCGCCAATGGCATTCAATTAAAACGTAATTTTGATGATTCTGATGCGCTTTACATCCCCACTGTTTATAGCGATTACAGCCGAAGCAACGTGTTAGTCATGGAGCGCATTTACGGTATACCCGTGTCAGACACCGAGTCGTTAATAGCGCAAAATACAAACATGAAATTGCTTGCAGAACGCGGTGTAGAAGTTTTTTTTACGCAAGTATTCAGAGATAGTTTTTTTCATGCTGACATGCACCCAGGTAATATTTTCGTATCTCGCGAGCACCCCGAGAACCCTAAATATATTGGTATAGATTGCGGCATTGTTGGCACCCTAAGTAAAGAAGATAAACGCTATTTAGCAGAAAACTTTATCGCCTTTTTTAATCGCGATTATCGTCAAGTTGCACAACTGCATGTTGATTCTGGTTGGGTCCCTGAAGATACCAGTATAGAAGAATTTGAGTTTGCTATTAGAACGGTGTGTGAGCCTATTTTTAATAAGCCCCTTGCTGAAATATCATTTGGTCATGTGCTGGTAAATTTATTTAACACTGCGCGTCGCTTTAATATGCAGGTGCAACCACAGTTGGTATTACTACAAAAAACTTTACTGTATGTAGAAGGGCTGGGAAGGCAACTTTATCCTCAGCTTGATCTATGGAAAACTGCTAAACCCTTTTTAGAACAGTGGGTAAAGGAACAAGTAGGTCCACTGTCTGTGTTGAAACAAATGTATGCAAACTTACCGTTTTGGGCAGAAAAAATGCCTGAGCTTCCGGATTTGATTTATCAAAACCTAAAGCGCCCCGCACGAAAACAAGTGCCTACACAACCAATATCTCATAAACCTTTAGTGCTTAGTTTGTTGGGGAGTGCTACTTTGGTGGTGTCAGCATTGTGTTATTTACAGCATGATTTCATTGCTGTAGCTCTTACAATAACCTGTTCTATCGCATGTTTTATTGCTGCTTGGCGACACACATAAACAAAGTGCTATTTGCAGTTTAGAGCGTATAATTAGTATTTAAAATATACATTTAATCTTTTTATTAATTGGAGAAAACCATGGGATTGGGCGGCATTAGTATTTGGCAATTATTGATTGTTTTGGCAATCATTGTACTTCTTTTTGGTACTAAAAAATTACGCGGCATGGGTGGTGACTTAGGCGGAGCTGTAAAAGGGTTTAAAAAAGCAATGTCGGATGAAAAACCAACTGAAACAGAGACACCTGAACAAATTCAAAAATCGCAAAATACCGCAGCCACAGACACAGAAAAAACCAAAGATAGTGATAAGGTTTAATTAACATGGGCATGTGGGAGCTAGTTGTTGTTTTTATTGTAGGCTTAGTTGTACTAGGGCCTGAGCGTTTACCCGTAGCAATAAGAACAGTTAGTCGCTGGATCAAAACGGTAAAATCTCTGGCTAACTCTGTTAAAGCTGAGGTCAGTGAAGAGCTGCGCGTACACGAACTCCACGAAAATCTAAAAAAAGCTGAACAGCAGAACCTGCAAGATTTAAGCCCTGAGTTGCAGAGCTCTTTAAGTGAGCTAAAGCAAGCTGCAGAATCGGTAACCCACAGCTATAAAAAACAGCCAAAAGAATCAAAACCTGAACAAATTATTGATGAAAAAAAGTGAATTTAATTTACCTTTATGTGGTCCACTTATTAAATGGTATGAAGAATAATGGCTGAAGAAGTAAAATCGGGATTTGTAGCTCATTTAATAGAGCTACGAGACAGACTTATAAAGTCACTGTTGAGTATATTAGTTATTTTTATTGCAATTGTGTATTTTGCAAATGATATCTATACGTTTGTTGCGCAGCCGTTAGTGTCTCATTTACCAAGCACTGCAACCATGATTGCAACCGATGTAACTGCTCCCTTTTTCGCCCCATTTAAACTGACATTATTTGTCGCTTTATTTGCCTCTATACCCTGGATATTGCATCAAATTTGGGGGTTTATAGCTCCGGGGTTATACCAACACGAAAAGAAAATGCTGATGCCAATTCTTGCTTCAAGCATTTTACTATTTTATGGCGGTATCGCATTTTGCTATTTTGTAGTGCTACCCATTATTTTAGGCTTTTTTACCAATACAGGTCCTGAAATGTTGACTCTCGCGCCAGATATAAGTAGTTACTTAGGATTTGTATTAAAACTATTTTTTGCGTTTGGTGTGGCATTTGAAATCCCGGTTGCGATTATGCTGTTATGCTGGAGTGGGGCAACCACAACTACGAGTTTAAAAGAAAAGCGCCCCTACATTGTGGTGGGCGTTTTTGTAGTGGCGATGTTTTTAACACCGCCCGACGTTTTATCACAAACACTTTTAGCCTTCCCTATGCTACTTTTGTTTGAATTAGGTTTAATTTTAGCGAAATTTTACACCGCTAAACCACAAGAAGAAGTTGAGGAATAAAATGAAAAAACAAATACTCTCACTACTGGTTATATTAAGCGCACCTGCATTTTCTGCGCAGTCAGACATTAATACACAAGCACTGAAAGCATGTAGCTTTATCGAAAATGATTTTAACCGTCTATTATGTTACGACAATACAATGGCAGGAAAACCACTTACAAAACCAACAGTGACTCAAAAGCTTACTGCCCCAAGCACTTCAACAAGTACTCCTGCTGTAGCGGTGGTTGATGCGCCAAAAGATGACTTTGGCCTAGAACATAAACAAGATAAAAAAAATAAAGAAAGTGAAATTAAAGCAACGATAACATCAGTTGAAAAAGCCCTTTATGGTGAACTCATTATTACATTAAATAATAACCAAAAATGGCGTCAAATTGGTTCTGATAGCATACGCTTAAAAGCGTCTGATGCTGTAACCATTACCCGCGGGGTATTTAATTCATTTTTACTTAGTAAAGATGGTCAAAACCGTTCTATTCGCGTTAAACGAACCAAGTAATGTCTTACAGACTGGTTGATGCTGGCGTTAACTTAACAAACCACCAGTTTGATGATGAGCATCTGGATGTCATCACCCGCGCTAAAAGCGCGGGTGTTGAAAAAATGCTGCTTATTGGTTGCGACCTTTCATCGAGTGAACAATCTTCAGCGTTAGCTAAAACCTATCAACTTTTTTCGACCGCTGGTATTCATCCACACGATGCCAAAACAGCAACTCACTCACTAGAGAGCCAGTTAACATTGCTTGCCAATCAGCCTCAGGTCATTGCGATTGGTGAATGCGGGCTTGATTATAATCGTGATTTTTCCCCTCGAGATATTCAACGCAGCGTATTTAGGCGCCAACTTGCGCTAGCCGAACAGTTAAATTTACCGGTTTATTTGCATGAACGTGATGCGAGTCATGACATGATCAATATTCTTAGCGAGTTTAATGTACGTGGCATACTCCACTGCTTTACAGGGGATGAAAACGCATTAAAGCGCTATTTAGCATTAGGCTTATACATTGGTATCACTGGGTGGGTTTGTGATGAAAGGCGCGGACAAGCACTGCAATCTTTAATCCCAAGTATTCCCTTAAATCGCCTACTTATTGAAACTGACGCGCCTTTTTTAATTCCACGAACAGTTAAACCTAAACCGAAGTCTCGCAAAAACGAGCCTTCATTGCTGCCCTATATTTGCCAAACAATTGCTGAACTTTACCAACTTGAGCCTCATGTTATTGCTAAGCAAACAACAGATAACTTTTATACTGTTTTTGGTTTAGAAGCTCGTTAATGAACAGTTTAAAGGCTGCTATTTACCTGTTTATACTGTTTTATACTTTTTCAGGTGTTGCTTCTACGGTAACAATAAACTCTGATTTTTCGTCCTACTCTGTTAAAAATATCACGTATTCTTTTGAGCCTTCATCAGTAGAGGCGGCTTTAAAACTTGAGCCTAAAAAATGGCATTCGGTTAATCAAAAACTTTTAAACTTTGGCCTAGAAAGTCGCCCTGTTTGGATCTCATTTGAAATAAATAACACGTTAAATAGTCGCTTTAGTCCATTAGTTTTAATAGACAATCCATTTTTAAATGAAGTTCAGCTTTTTCACTTAAATAATGCACAGATATTGTCAGAAATTAGGCTGGGTGATTCATTCTCACTTAATGAACGTCCCATAAAAAGTGAGTTTTTGTTAGCTAAACTGACGCTTCCAGCAAGCTCCACAACTCGGGTTATTCTTAAGGTGAGCAATCCATCAGGTTTACGTATTCCGATTAGTTTATGGCAACAAGATATTTATTTAACTAAAAAAGAAGGCTTCAACTTAGTTTATGGATTAATGGTCGGCTTTTTGGCAGCACTAGCATTAAGCTGTTTATTTTTGTATGGATTTTCTCGTAAGCGTTATTTTGCACTAGCGGGAGCGATTACTTTTACGCTAGGCCTTTTTTTAGCGTATTTAGGCGGGTTTGGCTTTCGTTATTTACACCCGAGTATTCCTGCAATTCAACAAGTAATAATGCCAATATTACTTATTTTAATCGCGTTGTTGTTTTTCCCTTTACAGCTACAAATGTGCAAGCTAAACACTTGCAAAATAGCACGTGTGCAAAAGTTAATAACAAAATTGCTCGCGGTATCTCTATTATTTATTTGGCTACTTCCTGACTGGTTAATCACTGCATATTGCCTAATAATAACCCCTATTGTTTTGAGTTTGTATCTTTTAACAACCTACTTATCTACTCGCGCCCACCCTTCAAAATCTAAAAATGCCTTATTACTAGCTTTGGGCTTTTTTAATGCAGTAGCGGTTTATTTTGTTATAACCGTAATGGGGTGGTACACCTTCGAAACAATGGGTTTGATCATTATATCTGTATTCTTTTTTGGTTGTACCTTTTGCTTATGTTACGCGGTTATGAAGCAATTCATAACTGAACGAGATGAGCAGATAATCGAACAACAAACCTTGATAGCAGAGAATACGGCGCAAGATACACTCTTAAAAGAGCGGCTCGCATTGCAAGAAGAAGCGCAATACGAGCTTGAATCGCAAGTAGACGAACGCACATTTGAACTACAAGTAACACTTAGAGAGCTTGAAGAAAAAAACAGAGAACTTGAACAACTGAATACAGAAGATGCGTTAACAGGCGCTAAAAACCGTCGATTTTTTGATAAGAAGTTAGTAATGGAGCTTCGTCGTTCACGCAGAGAGCAAACACCGCTAAGTATTATTATGATTGATATTGATCACTTTAAAGCAATCAACGATACCTACGGACACTTAAGTGGCGATAACGTGATTAAAGCGACTGCTGGCATTATTAAACACTTTTTAAAACGCCCACTGGATGAAGTCGCTCGCTATGGCGGCGAGGAGTTTGTAATTTTACTACCAAACACCGCAAACCAAGGCGCCTTTGATATAGCAGAGCAAATACGATTAGATATTTATCAAAACCCAGTTATTGTTGCGGGTGCTGAAATTAAATTTACCATTAGTGCTGGTGTTTATACCTTTATTGCTGATGATATAAACACCCCTGAATTATTTACTGAACGCGCAGATAAAGCACTTTATAGCGCTAAACAACATGGCCGTAATAAAGTTGTCAATTTTGAAAACCTACAATAGGAGCATAGCAATATGGCCCAATCTGGACTAGATCTTTTCCCCTACACACGTATGCGCAGAATGCGTCGCGATGATTTTTCTCGTCGTCTAATGGCCGAAAATCAACTTACTGTTAACGACCTCATTTTTCCTGTTTTTGTGCTGGAAGGTAAAAACCGCCGTGAATCCATTGAATCAATGCCCGGTATTGAGCGCTTATCTATTGATCAGCTTTTATTAGAAGCGCAAGAACTTACCGATTTGGGCGTTCCGGCCATTGCTATTTTTCCGGTAACACCTGCAGATAAAAAATCACTCCATGCCGAAGAAGCCTATAATGACGATGGTTTAGTACAGCGGACTGTTCGCGCTTTAAAAGAAGCCTTCCCAGAGCTGGGGGTTATTACTGATGGTGCATTAGACCCTTTCACTACACATGGGCAAGACGGTATTATTGACGATACAGGCTATGTAATAAACGATGTAACTACTGAAATATTAGTTAAACAAGCCCTGTCACATGCAAACGCTGGGGCTGATGTTATTGCCCCCTCAGACATGATGGATGGCCGAATAGCGGCTATTCGTGAAGCACTCGAAGCAGACGGGTTTATACACACTCGCATTTTAGCGTACTCGGCTAAATATGCATCTAGCTATTACGGCCCTTTCAGAGACGCAATTGGCTCAGCAGGTAACTTAAAAGGTGCCGATAAGAAAAACTACCAAATGGATCCTGCTAACTCTGATGAGGCAATTAGAGAAGTCGCACTTGATTTGCAAGAAGGTGCCGACATGGTGATGGTTAAACCCGGCATGCCCTACCTGGATATAGTACGTCGCGTAAAAGATGAATTTGGTGTACCTACTTTCGCATATCAGGTCAGCGGAGAATATGCAATGCACAAAGCCGCCATTGATAACGGTTGGCTAAGTGAAGAGGCCACAATTATGGAGTCTTTACTTGCTTTTAAGCGCGCAGGAGCTGACGGAATATTAACCTACTTTGCCAAACAAGCCGCGCAATACCTCACTAAAAAGTAAGTAATTGATAAAAAGGCGGTTAAACCGCCTTTTTGTTTACATTCATTAACATAATTGTATTATTTTTGTCATTTAGATTCTCTAAACTGGTGTCCCATTTTGGGATTTAAATACACGGGAATAATAAAAAATGTTAAAAACAAAAATAACGCCACTGGCGCTTGTACTAGCAGGTCTTAGTGCACCAGCGTCCGCCAACTTAATCATATCTGAGTATGTTGAAGGCAGCGGCTATAATAAAGCGATAGAGCTATATAACACATCATCATCAGACATCTCTCTAGGTGATTATACATTACAGCGCTACTCTAATGGTTCTAGCACTGTTTCTACTGAATTAACGTTAAGTGGTACTCTCGCTGCTAATAGCACTTATGTTATTGTTAATGCTGACTCAAGAGCTGATGCAGGCCTTATTTCAAAAGCAGATTTATCTGACTCAGTTGTAAACTTTAATGGTGATGATGCTCTAGTTTTAATGCAAGGCACAACTGTTGTTGACAGCTTCGGCCAGCGAGGTGTAGATCCTGGCTCATCTTGGTCAGAGGGTGGTGTAGAAACCGCAAACAAAACGTTAAGACGTAAAGATGGAATAGTAACTGGTCGTGTCACTCCAGATGCAAGCTTTAACCCTAGCGAAGAATGGACCCAGTTCGATCAGAATGAATTTACTGGCCTAGGTTCTCACGCGGGTAATGGTGGCGGAACAGATCCTGAACCTGATCCAATTGAGCCAATCGTATGTGCTGCTGATAAAACGCTAATTAGCGCTATTCAAGGCGAAGGTAACGAAAGCCCGCTAGTAGATACATTAGTAGAATTAGAAGGTATCGTTACTGCCGACTTCCAAGGCGATGATGAACTTAAAGGCTTCTTTGTAACTTCACTTGCCGCTGATGAGGATACAAATCCACTAACTTCTGAGGGTGTATTTGTTTACTTTGCAGATACCGATGTAAACGTTGGCGATCACGTACGTGTTCAGGGTACAGTTGATGAGTACTTCGATTCAACGCAAATTTCTGATGTTGTTCAAGTTGCTGTATGTGCAACGGGTCAATCAGTAAGCGCTACTAAAATTTCTTTACCTTTAGCAAGCCAAGATGATTTAGAGGCCTTTGAAGGCATGCTAGTTACCTTAGACCAAGAGTTAGTTGTGACAAATAACTTTGGTTTAGGCCGTTACGGTGAAGTTGAGCTGGCAACTGAACGTTTATACCAAGGCACCCAAATTGCTATGCCTGGCGATGCAGCTAACGCTGTTGAAGTAGAAAACTTAACTAAAAAAATCTTAGTTGATGACGGTTCAACAACTCAAAACTCAGATCCTACTGCTTACCCGACTCCTGGTTTATCAGCAGAAAATACATTACGTACGGGCGATAGTGTAAACAGCGTAACAGGTGCATTAGCGTACAGCTTTAGCACATACCGTATTCACCCAACAGTTGCACCGCAGTTTATCGCAACTAACCCACGTGAGAACGCACCTGAATTACACCCTGATGCAGACCTGCGTGTTGCAAGCTTTAACGTTCTAAATTACTTCAATGGTGACGGCCAAGGCGCTGGCTTCCCAACTAGCCGTGGTGCTGACTCACTTGAAGAGTTGGTTCGCCAAGAAGCTAAGTTAGTAAGTGCAATTAGCGCAATGCAGGCTGACGTTGTTGGTTTAATGGAAATTGAAAACGATGGCTTTGGTGAGTTTAGTGCTATTGCAAGTTTAGTAAACGCATTGAATGATGCTGACAGTGCAAACGAATATGCTTTTGTAGACTTTAATGTTAACCAAGTAGGTACTGACGCAATTACAACTGCACTTATTTACCGCGCAAATAAAGTTGAAGAAGTAGGTACTGCTGCTATTACAACTGCAGCACCATTTGATTTCAGCAACCGCACACCTATCGCACAAAGCTTTAAATCGTTAGAGTCGCAAGAAGTATTTACTGTTGCAGTCGCCCATTTAAAATCAAAAGGCGGTTGTGGTAGTGCAAGTGGCGCTAATGAAGATCAAAACGATGGGCAAGCATGTTGGAATGAAATCCGTACAGAAGGTGCAAGCGCATTTGCTGATTGGTTAGATAGTAAACCAACAGGTGTAGACGACGAAGATATTATCTTAGTGGGTGATATGAACGCCTACGCGATGGAAGATCCAATTCGCAAATTTGACGAAAAAGGTTACAAAAATGTTGTGGCTGAGCTTGATGGTAACACACTAGCTTACTCTTACAGCTTCTCTGGCCGTGCTGGTAGTCTTGACCACGCTGTAGCTACAGAGTCTTTACTTAGCAAAGTCGTGGCAGCTAAAGATTGGCACATCAATGCCGACGAGCCTATCGTACTTGATTACAATGTAGAGTTTAAGAGCGAAGGTCACCAGTCAACGCTTTACTCAGAAAGTGCATACCGCGCGTCTGATCATGATCCAGTGATTGTTGATATCAAATCTGAAATTGTACTTACACCAGAAGAGCAAACCCCTGTTGTTGCTCCAGATCAAGTTTTCTCTATTGATGAAAACAGTGCTGTAGGTACCGTAATTGGTATGCTTGATTACGCAGATCCGAATCCTGAAGATTCACCTGTTGTTAAATTCATCATATCTGAGAACGATAGTGTCTCAATCAATGATCAAGGTCAGCTAATTGTTGCTGGTGAAATTGATTATGAATTTGAAAACCGAATCACGTTTACTGTACAAGTAGAAGATAGTGTTGGTAACGTATCAAAAGCTGAAAAAGCTGCTGTAAAAGTAAACAACTTACGTTCAGATGATGATAACGATGCAGGCTCTTTACTTTGGTTGTCTCTTCTTTTAGCACCACTTTCTATTGTGCGTCGCTTTAAAAAGAAATAAGTAACATAAAGTAATTAACAAAAAGCCGCTCTTGCGGCTTTTTTTATTCCTCTGTAAAAATAATTCAGACAAGCTTCAGCTATCCTCCCTTAATATCTTTTGTGTTAGGTAAACATATTTAATTTTTTATTGAATACAACTTTGCGACCCCCTCAAAGTCAGTACTTAACATCAAATTTAAATATTAATTTAGGCTTACCCATTAAGTAAAAAAATCACTTTTAAATGTGACCTAGCCGTTTTCATAAAGGAAGGAAAAATGAAGCAACTTACCCAACTAACAACACGATGGCAGTCTCATACTAAATCGATTTTGGGTTTATTTATTGCACTTTCAACATGTGCAGTTAGTAACCAAGTATTAGCAAGCACAACCAAAGCCTCTATTTCACAAAGTAGTTTATTTGATGTGATCAGTGCACGTGCAAAAAAATTAGCCAGTGAAGACTACAAGGCCCCTAACAATATTGAACTTGATTCACTAAATAACATTAATTATCAAGATTACCGCTCCATTCGTTTTAAGCAAAATCAAGCTGTTTGGAAAGATGATGGTTTGTATGAATTACAGTTATTTCATCCTGGTTTTTTGTACAAAACACCGGTGACAATCAATACTGTTGATAGCGACTCAACACACAGCAGGCTTCCTTTTAATACTGACTTTTATAATTACGATGGGACAAGCGCACCACTAAAGGATGAGTTAACTAAAAGCATGACCAACACACAACTTGGCCATGCAGGGTTTAGACTTCACTACCCTTTAAATACTGATAAATATAAAGATGAAATTATGGTGTTTCAAGGAGCGTCTTATTTTCGTGTTGTCGGCCCAAACCAAGTTTATGGCCTTTCAGCTCGCGGTTTAGCAATTGATACAGCGCTCGCGTCTGGCGAAGAGTTCCCAATGTTTAAAGAGTTTTGGCTAGTAAAACCTAAAGCAGAGCAAACTAATATTGTACTTTTTGCATTGCTTGATAGCCCATCAGTATCTGGTGCTTATAAATTTAATATTGACCCCACTACCAACACAACCGTTAAAATAGACATGCAAATATTTGCCCGTAAAGACGTGAAAAAGTTAGGCATAGCACCGCTAACCAGCATGTTCTACCACGGTGAAAACAGTACTAAGTTTTTTGATGATTACCGCCCTGAGGTACATGATTCTGATGGTTTGTTAACTCAATCACAGGATGATAAATGGGTATGGCGCCCACTAAATAACCCATCGCAACTAAGTGTTACGTCATTTGCATATGAAAACCCTAAAGGCTTTGGGCTTGCACAACGCGACCGTGACTTTAATAACTACTTTGACATAGAGGCGCATTACCATGATCGCCCAAGTTTGTGGATTGAACCTCTGGGTGAATGGGGTAATGGCCGTGTTGAGCTAGTCGAAATTCCAACTAATACTGAAACAAACGACAATATTGTTAGCTACTGGGTACCAGAAAAACCCTTTAAAGCAGGTGATTCATTACAGCTGAGCTACACAATGAGTACGTTTAATAGCAGTTTAAACAAACATGAAAAAGCACATGTAGTTCGTACTCGTATCGGCAGTGCAGCCTTGCCGGGTGAAGAAAACCCGCCACCACAAAGTCATCGTCAATTCACTGTTGATTTTTCAGGCCCTGCTCTAGATGCTCTCTCGGAGCAACTTAAGTTAGATGCCGATATTCAACTTACCACAGGTGAAGTAAGCGATGTATCCGTTCAAAAGTTACCTGAAGGGTACGGCTGGCGTGTTGCTTTTAAAATTGAACCACAAGATGACAGTCCGGTTGATATGCGCTTATCGTTAAAACTACGTAATAAAGAAATTAGTGAGGTATGGAGCTATGTTTGGTATCCAAATGACATCAAGTAAGCAAAACAAAGGAACACCTATGCCGTTTAAAACAGCTCGCATATGGCTTTTTGCAATTGCCGCTATATTCATATCAGGCTATGGCATATCAATCATGTTCGACATACTTAACTCTAACGGCATGACCCCACTTGAGTATGCACTACTTGTTTTATTCTCAATTACATTTGCATGGATAGTGACGGCCTTTTGTAGCGGTACAATAGGGTTTGTATTACAGCTATTTCGTATCGATCCACTTACCTTAAAGCGCATAAAACCAATCGCGATTCACGCCCAAGCTATTGCTAAGCAAAAAACAGCGGTTGTAATGCCTATTTACAATGAAGACACACACCGTGTAATTGCTGGTTTTGAAGTAAGCCTAGCGTCACTTCAAGAAACGGGACAACTTGAACACTTTGATTTTTATTTGCTAAGCGATACACAAGACCCACAAATAGCCAACAATGAACTCAGTGCATGGCATGCACTGTGTGAACGCTTAGGTGATACCGCTAAACATATTTTTTACCGTCGCCGTGAAGACAATAAACATCGAAAAGTAGGCAACTTAACAGATTTTTGTGAGCGTTGGGGCAGTAAATACGATCATATGATTGTACTTGATGCAGACAGTATAATGACTGGCAAGTGTATGCTTGAGCTCACAACTAGCATGCTCAATAACCCGCAAGCGGGCCTTATTCAAACTATCCCTATTCCTGTTCGTCAAGATACCTTTTTTGGCCGTTTTTTACAGTTTGCATCAGTGCTTTACAGCCCAATGCTTGCTACCGGCTCTGCTTTTTGGCAAACCGATCAAGCTAATTACTGGGGACATAACGCAATAATTAGAATCGATGCCTTTATAAAATGTTGTGGCTTACCTACGTTAAAAGGAAATGCACCTTTTGGTGGTGAAATTCTCAGCCACGACTTTGTTGAAGCTTCTTTACTTCACTCAGCAGAGTGGGATGTACTGCTGTTATCTGAAATTGAAGGTAGCTATGAAGAGGTTCCAAGCAATATATTAGACTACGCAATTCGTGATAGACGATGGGTACAAGGCAATATTCAACACCTTGGTTTATTGTCATCAAATAAATTAAAGCTTATGAGTAAGTTTCATTTTTTACTGGGTGCCACAGCATATATATCGTCGCTTATTTGGCTGTCAATGCTCGCATTAAGTACTATCGATGCCGTTACCCGCGCACTTAATAGTGATGTGTACTTTAACCGTGCTTATCAATTATTTCCTACTTGGCAGATTGCAAAAACAGATTTAATTGATTCATTACTTTACCTAACCATTGTTATTTTATTACTGCCTAAGTTAATGGGTTTAATTGTCACCTTAATACATAGAAACAAGCGTTTTGGTGGGTCAATTAAACTCATAGCTGGTTCAGTCATTGAAACTATATTTGCCGTTGTAGTGGCCCCACTAATGATGGTTTTTCATGCTTACTTTGTTATATGCGTATTTTTAGGTAAAAAAGTAACGTGGGATGCTCAACCGCGAGAAGGCCGCATGGTGTCGTGGAAAGAAGCGTTTGGTTATACACTGTTTTCAACTGTCGTTGCAGTTGTTTGGGGCGGGATTGCTTATTACTTTACCCCTGTATTTTTCTGGTGGTTATCCCCTATTTTATTAGGGTTGCTACTTGCAGCACCTATTGTTCGTTACTCTAGCAGTATTGAGTTTGGCATCGCACTCAGAAAACTAGGTATATTTATATGTCCGAGTGAAGTCGATAACGATAAAACGCTAGCTGCACTTAAGGGGCACCTGAAAAGCATATTAGTACCAAGTAAAGGACAATACCCTGAAACTTTACCAATACTACCCGCAGAGCAATTAACAACAATGCCAGAACAGCGCTTTCATCGTGTTCGTAAGCTTAAAATCAAAACCCTTAAAGCAAGGCTAATTAGAAAGTTTACTTAATCATTCTATAACACTAAAAAGGAGCACTCAGAGCTCCTTTTTTTCTGCTTAAAATAAACGCTAGCTATATATTAAAAAAGTCACTTGAAATAATTTTCAACCAATAAAAAACCCGCAACATGTGCGGGTTTTTTTAGAGTTTAAAAGACTAATTACTTAGCCGCTTTTTTCTCTTTTTCTGCAGCGATTACCGTTTCAGATACGTTAGCTGGACATGGTGCGTAGTGTGAGAACTCCATAGAGAACTGACCACGGCCTGATGTCATAGTACGTAGTGAACCGATGTAACCAAACATTTCTGATAATGGTACGTCAGCTTTAATACGAACACCTGTTAAACCAGCTTCTTGGTCACTTAGCATACCACGACGACGGTTAAGGTCACCGATTACGTCACCAACGTGATCCTCTGGCGTGAACACGTCAACTTTCATGATTGGCTCAAGAAGCTGTGCGCCCGCTTTAGGGATTGATTGACGGAAAGCGCCTTTAGCAGCGATTTCGAATGCAATTGCAGATGAATCCACGGCGTGGAAGCCACCGTCGAAAAGTTCTACTTCAACGTCAAGTACTGGGAAGCCAGCTAGCACACCCTCTTGCATCATTGATTTAAAGCCTTTCTCAACTGCAGGCCAGAATTCTTTAGGTACGTTACCACCAACAACTGATGATGTGAACGTGAAGCCTGAACCCACTTCGCCTGGCTTGATGCGGTAATCAATTTTACCGAACTGACCAGAACCACCAGATTGTTTCTTGTGCGTGTAGCTATCTTCGATTTCACGAGTGATAGTTTCACGGTAAGCAACCTGTGGTTGACCAACGATAAGATCTACACCGTAAGTACGCTTAAGGATATCTACTTTGATATCTAAGTGAAGCTCACCCATACCTTTAAGGATAGTTTCGCCTGAATCTTCATCAGTCTCAACTTGGAAAGATGGATCTTCTGCAACCATTTTACCGATAGCAACACCCATTTTCTCATTACCGCCTTTATCTTTAGGCTGTACAGCAATCGAGATTACTGGCGTTGGGAATACCATTGGCTCAAGTGTTACTGGGTGCTTAGGATCACAAAGAGTGTGACCAGTTTGCACGTTCTTCATACCAACGATAGCGATGATATCGCCCGCTTGTGCTGAAGTAAGCTCTTTACGCTCGTCCGCTTGCATCTCAACCATACGGCCAACACGCTCTGTTTTACCAGTAAACGCATTAAGGATAGTGTCACCCTTGTTAAGCTTACCAGAGTATATACGTACGAATGTTAATGCACCAAAACGGTCATCCATGATTTTGAATGCTAGCGCTTTGAAAGGTTCGTCTGCAGATACAATTGCGAACTCGCCGTTTTCGTTACCTTCTTCGTCCATAAGAGGTTGAGGATCAACTTCAGTTGGAGCCGGTAAGTAATCAACAACAGCGTCAAGTACTAATTGAACACCTTTGTTTTTGAACGCTGAACCACAGAACGTAGGGAAGAATGCAAGGTCACGAGTACCTTTACGGATACAACGTTTGATATCTTCAACAGAAGGTACTTCACCTTCCATGTACGCTTCCATTAGGTCATCGTCTTGCTCAACAGCAGTTTCGATAAGCATTTCATGGTATTCTTCAACTTTGTCAACCATGTCAGCTGGAACGTCTTCGATTGAGTAGTTTTCTGGAAGACCAGTGTCATCCCAAACGTATGCTTTTTTCTCTAATACGTCTACAACACCAACAAAGTCATCTTCAATACCGATTGGTAAAGTCATGATTAATGGTACTGCACCAAGTACTTTACGTACTTGCTCAGTTACACGGTAAAAATCAGCACCCATACGGTCTAATTTATTTACGAAAATAATACGTGCAACTTCTGATTCGTTCGCGTAGCGCCAGTTAGTTTCTGATTGTGGCTCAACACCACCAGAACCACAGAAAACACCAACACCGCCATCTAATACTTTAAGTGAACGGTAAACTTCAACTGTGAAGTCAACGTGTCCAGGAGTATCGATAACGTTGAAACGGTGATCTTTCCAGAAACAGCTTACTGCCGCAGACTGGATAGTAATACCGCGCTCAGCTTCTTGATCCATGAAATCGGTAGTAGATTCACCATCATGAACCTCACCTGTTTTGTGGATAGTACCTGTAAGCTTCAGGATACGCTCAGTAGTAGTGGTTTTACCCGCATCAACGTGCGCGAAAATACCAATGTTTCTGTACTTCGATAAATCTGCCATTATTTTACTCTTAATAAAGTCGATAAATTATTCGGCGGGAGTATAGCATTACTTAAAGCGAACATCACCATAGAAGTCGCTTAAAATGCAATCAATTCACTATATTTTTTTTGCAAAGAGAATATATTAACGGTACAACACGCTGTTTATTATATAAACCAATAAAAACGTTAGGCTTTATTTCATAAACACTGCATTTTAAATAATGCTTTTTAATTTTGTAATGGTAACTTAAAAGGCCTTATTTACATCGAGCATATTGTTATTTTTAATAATTTTTACTGTAGCTGCATCCTTTAAGGAATAAATAAACAGTCGTAAATTCCCCCACAAGCACATTGAAGAAAGGTTTATTTAATTAAAATCAAAGCAGAGCGAGCATTTAAAAATAATACAATACTAAAGCTCTTCACATTTCATTCAATATGGTAATATCGATTAAAAATAGGCCACTATATGAACCCAAAGTGGTATAGCTTTAATAAAAAATAATAAGAATTAACAATGAAACGGATATTTCTATACTTTACCTATTGGCTGCTAATATGTAGTTCTTTTCTGATTAATGTACCTGCTTATGCTACGCAATATAAAATAGATGTACCTGGTGATTGGGTCAACCTACATGACGTAAAACAACCTCAGATAAGTGATATGACAAAAGTGCGCGATGGTACACTCTACCTATTACTCGACAACCAAACCTATGTCCCCGAACGTCAAAAGCAACAACGTTACACACGCATAGTTATGCAAGCACTTAACCAAAGTGGCGTTGACTACATAAGTCAACTAAACCTGGATTTTGACCCAAGCTATGAAAAATTAACCCTGCATACACTTTCTATCCTCAGAGAGGGCAAACGCATCGATAAACTTTCAACTGCAAGGTTGTCGGTTATCCAAAGCGAATCTGACCTAGCTGATAAAATTTATAACGGTAGGCTGTCTTTAAATATTATTGTTGACGATATGCGAAGCGGGGATATGCTCGACTATAGCTACAGTGTTATCGGCAGCAACCCTATCTACGCCAATAAATTTAGTACTCGGCGCACTCTTAGATGGTCTGTACCTGTAGTGCAACAAAACATGCGTGTTTTATGGGGTAAGCAAACACCTCTTAATATAAGAACAATGAATGGCAATGCCGAAATAAATCAAACAAATAATCAATACGGTACTGACTACTCTATTTCTGAGTTTGAAGCACCGTTACTCACACAAGACTCTGAAACACCCACATGGTACAACCCTTATATGCAAGTTTACTTCTCTGAATATAGCCGTTGGGACGAGGTTGTTAATTGGGCATTACCACTATATAAATCGGCAATCGAAACACCTAATAGCATTAACGCCGTAGCACAATCTATACAGGCACAGCATACTAATGCAGCCGATAGAATTACCGCAGCATTACGCTTTAGCCAAGACGAAATACGCTATTTAGGCTTAGAAATGGGCACTAATTCTCATCAGCCAACACCCGCTTCAGAAACGCTATCTTTACGGTATGGTGACTGTAAAGACAAAACAGTTCTACTTATTTCGTTATTAAAAGCGATGAAAATAGAGGCGCATCCTGCCCTTGTAGACACAGAAGAAACAAAGCGCTTAATAGAACTCCCGGCCACCGCAAGTGTTTTTAACCACGTTATTGTTACGCTTACTCACGAGGGTAAACGCTATTGGTTGGATCCAACCATTAGTTATCAACGAGGTACACTTGCCTATTTAGCACAACCTGATTACGGTTATGCCCTTATTATAAAAAATGGCGAAAGTACCTTAACCTCCATGGCACAAACGCCTGTGCATAAAAAGGTAATAGTAAACGATCAATTTTATATCCCTAATACTGTAAAAGAGCCTGTCCATTTTACCACCGAATATTCTTATGCTGAGTTTCAAGCTATTAATCGCAGAAGTAATTTAGCGCGCAACGGGCTAGACAGCGTTGCAAAATCATACCTTGAATACTACCAAGATTTTTTTGACGAGCTCAAAATCGACAAGCCTATGGAGGTAAGTGAGGAAAAACAAACAGGCCAGCTTATTACTAGGGAGTCGTACCTTATTGGCCAATTTTGGGAAGAAACCAGTGACGGATATGAAGCTGACTTTTACGCTTCTGAAATACAAAACAGTGTTTACGAGCCAAAACAAACTGATCGCACAGACCCATTTTACTTTGAATACCCCAACATAATTGATACCCGCATAAAGCTTCATTTTACAGAAAAAAACTGGGCGTTTGATAATAGCCAAGACGAAATTGATAACGACTACTTCTACTTAAAAACATCCGTTAATTTTACTGATAATGTTTTAACGCTAAGCTACCACTTTTATTCAAAACAAGACCATATACCTGCTGATAAAATAAACGATTACCTAGCGCAACGAAACAAGCTTATTTCAGCCACACACTACTCAATTTTAAAGTACGCCGACAAATCTGAAATACCTCAAACAACGGCCGGCATACTCGATAACCTAGGAGGTAACTGGCTTAAATATGCACTCGCCAGTTACCTTTTATTGCTTATTTTCTTCTTTGCAGATTGGCGACTCGAATCCGCAAAGCGCCCTACTTTTGAAAATAGCCCATTTTACGCGGTATCGGTAAGTAAATTTATTATTTACAGCATTTTAAGCTTAGGTATTTATATTAATTATTGGAGCTACCGTAACTTCAAAGCTATAAAGCAACAAAACAATGCCAACATAATGCCTATTGCCCGCGGTATTTTCGCCATTTTATGGTATTACCCGCTTTATCAAGCACTGAAACAACACAGTGAATTGCAGTCAAATAAAAGTAAACTAATCCCTAGCTGGGGGGCTGCTATTTCATTTTTATTAATACTTGCAACCACATTGGTTTACCGCATGGAAGAGTACGCCACTATCGCATTGCTGGTTATGCCTTTTCTATGGCTTCCATTAGTGAGTTACATAGAGCATGCAAACACCAACCAAAAAGCGTTGCACTACAACTCTTACTGGCGAGTCAGGCAATACCTTATATCACTAGCGCTTGCGCCAATATTACTATTTGGTGTGCTTCAAGAAGCTAATATTTTACCTAATAGCGCTATAATAAAAGGAGATAATTTATGGGCCTATCAAACTCATTATTTAAAACGACATCGCTTAACACCCGAGAACGAAACGATCCTATATTTTTATAGTGATGCAATATTTGATTACCGCAATGACGGTAATGGCATCACCAAAAATTATATTTTTAGTTACTACAAAAACGATGATGGACAGCTTGAATCAGACCTGAGTCATTTTAATGACATTGATAAAATAGAAACCTCATACGGAAAAACTGAGCTTGATAACACCACTATTAAAGTAATGAAAACAGATGGAAGTGACTTTTTACTTATTGTTAGCAGGTTTAATAAGCTCGATGAAGTGCTCGTAGATAAAATAAATTTACGCTTAAGTGAAAATAAAAAAGAATTGTTATTTAACGCTAACATACCGATTTTTAAGAGAATAAAAAACGCACAGCAAGGTAATGATAATTATTTGCATTTGAGTGTTGACAGCCATGCAAATCTAACTGATAATCACTATCAACAAGACGAAATACTGCCTTGTAACGGAATGAATAATTTGTTTCTCGACCCTGAAACAACGTGTGGCTCACGTTAACTGCTATGGTTACTTGTTATTAACCGCAACGCCCCTTGATGTTGATGATAAGTAACCGCCCTACTATTTTACTTGCTACATTGCTCATATCGGTGACGGTAGATATGAAACTAAAAAAGCCCTTACGGGCTTTTTTTATGTCTGTAATTTAGTGCTCCCAGCCTTAAAATTAACGACGATTTTTACGTGCACGTGCTCGGCGTTGTTTTTTCTCTTCTTCTTTAGCTGCTTTTTTCGCTTCAGCGGCGGCGCGTAACCCAGCAACCATTATTTCTTCTTCTTCACGCATCGCTGGTGTTTCCATGGTAATACGACCAATAATGCCATCACGAAGTTCGTTAATAAGTATTTCAGACATTTTATACGTGTCTATTTGGTTACCACCACGAATACAGCCGCGCTTTTTACCCGCCATTTCCACAAATTCCCAATCGTTTTCTGGCAATTCATCTAATTTATAACGCGTTTTTAAAAGACCAGGATAAGCATGCAATAAATACTCAGCGGTGTAACTTGCCACCTCTTCGTATTCAAGTGCAGTGTCGCGTATTGCACCCGTTGCACCTAAACGATAGCCTGAGTTTTCATTCTCTACTTTTGGCCAAAGCATGCCTGGCGTATCGTACAGCATAATGCCGTCTTCAAGCTTAATGCGTTGCTGAGCCTTGGTAACCGCAGGTTCATTACCCGTTTTTGCCACTATACGACCTGCTAATACATTAATTAACGTAGATTTACCCACGTTTGGGATACCCATTATCATGGCTTTAATTTGTTTGTCGGCGCCCACCTTATGCGGCACTAACTTTTTACAAAGCTCATTAATACGGTGTACTTCAGCGGCCTTATCATGACCAAAAGCAATCGCTTTAACACCACTTTCTTGCTCAAAATAATCTTTCCACACTTGAGTCATTTTAGGATCGGCTAAATCAGCCTTATTTAATATTTTGATGACTGGTTTGCCTTCGCGTAAGGTTGTCACCATTGGGTTTTCGCTACTATAAGGAATGCGTGCATCAAGCACTTCAATGATCACATCCATTTGTGGCATTATTTCTTTAATTTCATTTCGGGCTTTATTCATGTGCCCAGGGAACCACTGGATAGCCATTTTTAACTCCTAACGTATATTTAAGCGCTATTTTAACTGGCAATTCATTTAATTGCGCTATACTGGCGAAAATATTTTTAGATTAGTTGTTATGGCTCTTAAATCAACCATTATGAAGGCACAATTATCGCTTAGCGATATGGATCGCCATGTTTATCAAGATACAAATTTAACTTTGGCTCAGCACCCATCGGAAACTGACCAGCGGTTGATGATCCGCCTTCTCGCGTTTGCACTTAACTATTGTGATGGTTTAGAGTTCACAAAAGGGTTGAGCGCTGATGACGAACCAGAGCTTTGGCACGTTAATTACAGCGAAGAAATAGAGCTGTGGATTGAACTGGGTTTACCAGACGAAAAGCGCTTAAAAAAAGCCTGTAATAAATCTAAAAAGGTTGTGCTTTATACCTATGGTGAGAACAACCAAGCAATATGGTGGCAAAAACACCAACCAAAATTGTACGATTTTAAAAATTTAAGTATTTTTAGTTTAGACTATGTAGCAACACAAGCACTTGCAGCCCTAGTTGATCGCAACATACAGCTTACAGTCACCATTCAAGATGGTGAGGTATGGGTGAACACTGATAATACGAATATTGAGATAAAACCACAGCAATTAATGTAATTGCAGTTGCTTTAGGGGTTATATGAAAGTTAAACACGTTATTGTTTTACATGGCTTGTATATGTCTGGCTTTGTTATGCGCCCCCTTTGCTCTAGATTAGAGAGCTCAGGCGTTAACGTGTTAAACCTTACATACAATACGCTTGACCCAAATCGTGATGCTATTTTTACACAAATAGATGAGTTTATTGGCAATGAACCAACAGCTTTAGTATGCCACTCTATGGGCGGATTAGTAGCTAGAGCTTACTTAGAAGCTAACTCAGGCGCCAGCCAATTCGTTACAAAAGTAGTAACGCTTGGTACCCCCCATCAAGGCAGTCACATCGCACAAAAAATGAAGCAAAAAGGATTTGAGGCTTTTTTAAAAAATAGCGTTGAGTTTTTACTCACGCAAAATGGAAACTGGCCATTTAAAGCTAAGCTTTATAGTATTGCCGGCGACCTCCCAATCGGCTTAATGCCTCTCATTGTAAAAGGCAGCAAGTCAGACGGTACCGTTCTTCTTGACGAAACTAAACTCAAAGGTATGGCTGAACACAAAGTGTTTCACTTGAGCCATACCAGTATGATTTACTCGCGTGAAGTGGTCGATTATATTTTAAAATGCTTAGGCGAAGGCAGTTAATCTTCTGCTGCCTCAGCTATTTTATAACTTAGTAAAACTATAACTCCAAGTACCAACGGAATTGGCGCAGCTATATAACCAAATACGTTTGAGTTAGCAATACTTGCACCCGCTAAATGAGCTACCAAACCGAGTACAAATGCCACCAGCGCAATGCATACTACTATTAACTCTGCTTTATTTTGTTTGCCTGTTTTTTCGTGCATGTTCACTCTCCTAATAAATCCAACATCATTATTATGCGCTTTAAAAAAGAGTGATTTTTGACCTAAATCAAAAAATAAAATAACAATTTTAATAACACCTTCTAAGCTTGTTTTAGATCATATTTTACGCAACAAACTGGTGAATTTTAATAATTACACCCCATATCTATATATATTGAACAGAAACGTTTTCATCCGTCGCTCAATAGGTTTTAACTATCAACTATATAGATATAAACAGTTTTACTAATCTAACTTAAAAAGTAATACTTTACTCAGGTTAACAAACAATCGGTTTTTTAAGGAGCAAGTTATGTCACAAGTAAATGCAATTGGTTTAAACAGCGAAAAAAGCGACGATATTGTAAAATCACTTAATACTCTGCTGAGCAGCTACCAAATACAGTATATGAATGCTCGTGGTTTTCATTGGAACATTAAAGGCCGTAACTTTTTTGAATTACACGTTAAGTTTGAAGAAATTTATAATCTGTTACTTTTAAAAGTAGACGAAATTGCAGAGCGTATTTTAACGCTCGATGGCGCGCCATTACATGCATTTTCAGATTACCTTGAAGTCAGTGAAATTAAAGAAGCAAAAGGCATAAGTGATGGAGTTACTGCCGTAGAAAACATATTAGCGGGCTACAGTACATTAATTAAAAAGCAACGTGAGATTTTAAACCAAGCGGGTGATGCAGGCGATGAAGGTACAGCATCATTAATGGGCGACTACATCTCTGAACAAGAGAAGTTAGTTTGGATGCTAAAAGCTTATTTGGATTAGGCTAAACGTTATTCTTATTTTGAAAGCCTCAGCTAACACTGAGGCTTTTTTGTTTATTTAACAAAATGTATCATTCAACCAACGCAATAAAAAATGCCATTTCAAGTGCTTTTTCTTCCAAGCTTTTAAAGCGTCCAGATGCGCCGCCGTGACCTGCATCCATATCAGTTTTAAATACTAAAATATTATTATCTGTTTTGTATTCTCGCATTTTAGCAACCCACTTCATGGGCTCCCAATATTGTACTTGCGAGTCATGCAGGCCTGTAGTGACTAATATATTAGGGTAATTTTGTGCGCTTATATTGTCATAAGGCGAATACGCCTCTATTACATCATAAAACTGCGGATCGTTAGGATTCCCCCACTCATCATACTCGTTAGTGGTAAGCGGAATGCTTTCATCAAGCATCGTAGTCAGCACATCTAAAAATGGCACATGACACCCTACACCACAATATAACTGTGGGGCTTGATTAAGCACGGCGCCCATAAGTAAGCCCCCCGCACTGCCGCCTGATGCAAAAACTTTGCTACTGTCACAGTAGTTTTGTGCAATCAGCGCCTTCGTTACATCAATAAAATCACTAAAACTATTTTGTTTATGTGTTTTTTTACCTTGCTCATACCAATTGCGGCCTAACATTTCGGAACCACGCACATGCGCTATCACATAAACAAAACCACGGTCTAGTAAACTGAGCGACGTGCTAGAGAAGCTCGGATCAATGGTGTAACCATAAGCCCCATAACCATATTGAAACAGTGGATTGGTGCCATCTTTATTAAAACTGTCTTTTCGGTATACAACAGAAACAGGAACTTTAACGCCATCACGCGCGGTAACCATCAACCGCTCAGATTGATAATCAGTCGCGTTAAAGTCACCTAGTACCTTTTGTTGTTTTAACAAGGTTTTTTTACCCGTTTTTAGGTCAACATCGTATAAAGAACCCGGAGTGGTTAAGCTTGAATAATAGATGCGCGCCGTTATAACATTTGGCTCTGGGTTCATTGCAACAGCAGCGTAGTAACAAGGGTCGTCAAACTCAAGCGCCATACGCTCACCTTCTTTATTTACTACAACAAACCGTGCTTGGCCTTGTTCACGCTCGCTGAGTACTAAAAAGTCATTAAATAACTCAACGCCTTCAAGTAATACATGTTCTCTGTGGGCTGTATGCTCTTGCCACTGAGTTTTATCGGCAATGGTCTGCTCGGTTGCTGTCATCAACCTAAAGTTTTTAGCTTGCCAGTTAGTGACGATGTAAAACGTATTGCCTAGCTTATCCACATCGAACTCATGGCACTCTTCTCGCGGCATAAGTGCACTAAAATCACCTTGCGGATTATTTGCATCAAGCACCCAGGTGTCGTTCGACTCAGTAGACGCCAAGTCTATGATAATAAGACTTTCATCGCGACTTTTACCCAGCCCCATAAAAAAGCTGCTGTCGTGTTCTTCATATACCAAAACATCTTGATCTTGCTCACTTCCCAGCTCATGTCTAAACACTTGGTAGCCTAATAAAGTTTGCAGATCTTTTTTGACATAAAAAACGGTTTTATTGTCGTTTGCCCAAACAACTTGGCCTTCTGTATTTTCAAGCTCATCTGCAAGCATTTCGCCTGTTGATAAATTTTTAAAGCGAACGTTATAAATACGGCGACCCTCAGTATCTTGTGAATACGCCATAAGCTGCTCATTAGGGCTTAATGCAACTTCCCCAAGGTCAAAAAATTCAAAATCTTCTGCAAGCTCGTTTACATCTAGCAAAAGGGCTTTATTTTCAGCTTTAATACTTGTGCTACGATAATGACGCGCATATTCATCGTCACCTCGTACTTCAGAGTGATACCAGTATTTGCCATCTTTAACTGGCACAGAATTGTCGTCTTTTACAATGCGCGCTTTTAACTCTTCGAACAAGTTATTTTGCAAGGGTTTAATGCTTGCTAATTGCTCATCGCAATAGTTATTTTCGGCTTGTAAGTGCGCAAGTACTTTTTCATTTTTGCGCTCATCATCACGCATCCAATAGTAATCGTCGATCCGCTTTTTATCATGAGTAATGAGTGTTTTAGGCTGCTTTTTAGCAACAGGGGAATGAGGCAATACGCTTAAAGAATAGTCTGAACTAGGCACAAAAAACCAATTTTAAAAAATAATAATGTTCGCAGTTTATCATAAAAATAAAAAAGCCCACTCAATAGTTGAGTGGGCTTAAAGGTAACCGATTTATTCCTAAACCTGTAATACCTATGGGAAGAAACATGTTTTTACCTAGTTGATAATTGCAGCCAAGCCATAGCCCAGCTTTTACCTATACCTGGTTCAAATATTGATTGTGTATCCTTTGCCTTTCGACAAAACTCATTAAAAGGCCAAGGCCTACATTGATATATGCAACCATCTTTTGGCTGTAATACTTTAGTACCCGCGTTATAGCATTCGCTATGTTCAGGGTAAACATACTCATAAGGTTGCGTACTTACTTCACGCTCGTCGCATTTCGCAATACAATGAAAATCAATATGAGCTTTGTATATACCGCTACTTTGCAATGCAAATATTTTGTTATTCCGATAAGCGACGATTAAACCTTGTTCCGTCATTTTTCCTGCACTAACCAAAGGAATATGCACATTAATGTGTTCCGCTATCAAACGCGGCCAAGCGTGAGGCTCCCCTTGTTCAAACGAAGTAATTTTAAAGTCAAACGATAAGCTAATTAGCTCTCCTTGCATGTCGTAAAAGGTTACTTTCACCACATCACCAATAAACAATTGAGTGTGATGATTTAAGCAACCAATTGTTGACCACTCCCCGCAGGCCAACGACGTATGCATAAACACGGCAACACCTTAAGAGTGACATAGTTTATTCATTATGAATAAACAAAAAGCACCAATAACAACAAGTAATACTGCCATACTACGAACAGTTCACTTGTCAGCAAAGTACTAATTATATGCGTCCACTACTTAACAATCAAACAAAAGAATGTAACCGAGATTTACAACCAGTAATTAAGTATTGTTTTAAAAACCAATTCATCCAAATAAGTACTGTAAAGGCTCTTGCCCCCAAGTAAATGCAAGCAATAACAGTAAGCCTACAAATATAGCCCACGCGAGCCAAGGCGACTTAGTTACGGGTCTTTCTACATCGGTTGATTTTAATGCCTTTTCTCCGGTGATCATTGCTTTGACTAAAGGCTTACCTTTTATTCGGTATACAACAATTGCCGCTATGTGCAAACCTATTGCATACAGCAATATGTCAAAATTGAGGTGATGCAACCAATTAGCAAAATCTACGGCATCACTCGATACATATTCAACAAGCGGGCCGTCAGTTAAAATGCCATCACTGCTCATCAGCCCGGTAATTAATTGCGTTGAAATGAGCGCAAAAAAAGCAAGGACCATATAGCTTCCAGGGGCAGAGTGCCCTATGGTGTCTACCGGCTTTTTGAGACCCTGAAACAGAGCCTTAGGTGAGTGAATCAAGCCACTTAATTTCGCTGTTCTACTGCCAACGATCCCCCATACTATCCGCGTTACAATGAGCGCTAAAGTAAAGAATCCAGCAACAAAATGTAGCTCAATCATCCCCTCTTCTACACTAAAATATAAAACGGCAATACTTATGACTAACAGCCAATGAAAACACCGAATAAACCCATCCCATACTTTTATTGTTGTCATTATATTTACCCTCTAAAAAACATTATCATTCAATAATAATTAATCTGAACCCTAGCTAGAGATTTTCAGTGAAAACATAAAAGTTTATGCGTTACTAACTGGCCTAATGCAAGTAAATTCAACCAAGTTAGCACTGCAACTAACTGCTTGAGAAAGATTTATTATCCAGAGCTCATGTTAATCACTTTCACCTTATAATAAGGTATCATTATCTTCCATTCTACAAGCCAGCAAGGTAAATGCTATGCAACCAGTTAAAAAAGCGATTATAAAAGGCTTTTTAGATATGCTTCCGCTTTGCTTAGCCGTCATTCCATGGGGAATATTATGTGGCTCTTTAGCTATTCAAAATGGGTTTACTGCACTTGAAACGCAAGCTATGTCGTTACTGGTTTTTGCAGGATCGGCTCAACTTGTCGCGATTGAACTTATGGCGGGCAACACGCCCTTGCTGACCATATTATTCACTACGTTTATCATTAGCTCTCGTCATTTTTTATATGGGCTTGCTGTCAGGCATAAAGTGATTGATCAGCCAATGCGCTGGCGCTTACCTGTTAGCTTTGTATTAACCGATGAATTATTTGCTTTTTCTCACCACCGCAAAGCTTATCGCACACAAGTGCGTTTAGTTTATGCGCTAAGTGCAGGCTTTAGTTTTTACATTGCATGGAATATTTGGACATTAATAGGCATTGTTGCAGGCTCTATGCTTCCCGATTTAACTAACTTAGGGCTCGACTTTGCAATTGCAGCTACTTTTATTGCCTTAGTTATCCCAGGTATTAAAAATGCCGCATCTTTAGTCACTGTTATTGTTGCAGGTGTTACTGCTACATGGTTAAAAAGCACAGGGTTTGAGTTATGGCTAGTGTGCTCCGCATTATTAGCAATGAGTGCTGGTTATACAACGGCAAGACTTTCAGCTAAAAGGGAAACTAAACCATGATGACCACTATTTTACTTATGGCCTGTATTACATTCTTTACCCGTTACTTGTTTTTACACCGCTCACTACCTTTTAAAGTAGGGCCCAAAATGCAGCAGTTTTTGAGCTTTAGCGCACCGGCCGTTCTTACTGCTATTTGGGTACCTATCGTATTTTTGAACGACGAAGGCATAAATTTGCATTGGCAAAACCCTTATTTAAGTGCCGCTATTGTAGCCATTCTTGTTGCTTATAAAACGCATAATATTTACTACACAACACTTGCTGGTATGGGCTTGTTTCTAATATTAAATTAAGGTTTATTGACCTCTTAACATTGAATGTTTAGTAGCCTAGGCTGTTAACTTTTTTTTGCCTACATAGATGTAATCCAAGGGTGTGAGAAGGGCGCGGAAACATTACTCACTTTTTACTTAGAACACGGGTTTTTATACCTCACGGCACGATTAAATTTTATACTTTATGTAACCCTCTTACCGCGTTAAAATATGCTCCAACAAAAAAAACAAGAAGCCACTATGCAAAAGTTTCATCAATTAAGCGCAACAAGCCTACAAGGACAACCTATAAACTTTGATGACTTTGAGGGAAAAGTTGTCCTCATTGTTAATACAGCAAGTAAATGCGGGTTTACCTACCAATACGCATCTTTACAAGCGCTTCATGAGAAATACGCCAGTCAAGGGTTAGTGATTATAGGTTTTCCGTGCAATCAATTTGGCCAACAAGAGCCTGGTGATGCCTCGCAAATAGAGCAAGGGTGCTTAGTAAATTACGGGGTCAGCTTTTTAATAGCAGACAAAGTTGATGTGAATGGTAAAAATGCACACCCTGTATTTCGATTTTTGAAATCAGCATTACCGGGGTTTTTAACTCGAAAAATAAAATGGAATTTCACCAAATTTTTAATTGCAGCCGATGGCACGCCAATTAAACGCTATGCCCCTTTTACCAAGCCAGAAAAGTTAGAGCTAACGATACAAAAAGCATTAACTAAGGCTAAAAGCGCGCAGTAAAAAGTAATAAAGAGGCAAATAGCCTCTTTATTGCCAATGTAACAACCTATTAAGCGCACATGCCTGTGCACTTAACCGGTGGTTATTTATTGGTAGTGTATTTATACTAGTGCAATTTAATCGATGTAATCGCTTAAGTCATCTTCGCCTAGATTTTTACGCAAACGTTTTTGCTCAAGGTAGTCTTCCAACTTTTTCTTAACCTTTTGCTTGTTTTTATCGTGTTGATTTCGACCGACCATTTCGTATTCGTCTTCAACAAAATCATCATCTAGCGCATCGTAACTAAATGTCTTACCCACAACCCACTCCATAAAGTGTTTGAGACCAATTACGCTTTAATTAATGTAATTGGTAAATTAAAAAATTTAACACCAATATGCTGTGCAAATTAGCATCAAAGTAAAGCCACAAAGTTATAGTAAATAGCCTTCATGTCATTAATGTGAATAAATAGCGCTAAATTGCAATTGTGGAAAGTGAGAGTTTTTTATCGTATCGATAAATTTTTTTTATAAATTTATATTCGTTGGTTAAATTCGCCAAAATATAGCCTAATAATAAAAACAAAACAGACCATCAACCCCAACAAAAAATATAAACTATTGCTTTTGTTAATAAAAAAATAGTGGCACCAAACTTGTTATTAGTTATTTGTTATCAACAAAAAATAGAGTCATCAAATGAAAAAATTACTATTAGTTAGCGCATTAATCTGTACACCTGTTGCTATGGCACACAACGACAGCGATTCAACAATTTCATTTAGCAACGATCAATGCGATGTGGAGTTTAAAAATGATGTTCGCATTAAGCCAAACGAACTAGAAATTTTTACAGCACAAAATCAAGCTATGCAATTTAACAATAACGGCGATTTAATGGTAAATGGTGAGTTTGTTGCACTTAATAACTCACAGCGCCAAGCACTTACTCAATACTCTGATAGCTTACGCACACAGTTACCGGAAGTCGCTAATATTGCATTAGACGGTGTAAAAATTGCCGGTGTCGCTTTAGAAGAAGTAGGCAATGCGTTTAACATTAACGGCTTAGACGATATGTCGTCGTTAATGGACGATATACGCTTGGAAGTAGAAAACACGTTTTATCAAGAAGGCACCTTTGTTATGGGCCAGCAAAGTTTTAACCAATTTGGTGAAAACTTTGAACACCAGTTTGAAAAACAAATAGAAACTGCCGTTGAATCAGCAGTAATGCAATCTATGGGCAGTATATTGGTCGCGCTTGGATCTGAATTATTAGGTTCGGGTGGTGATATGGATGCATTTGAAGAGCGCATGGAAAACATGGGCGCACAAATTGAAGAAAAAGTAGAGTTACACGCAAACAATTTAGAGCAACGCGCTAATTCACTGTGCGGTAATTTTGCTGAAATTGCAAAACAAGAAGAGCAGCTAGTAACGTTAGTTCCTGAGCTAGAAGGTTATCAATTATTTACCTTTAAACACGTTAAATAACCCGCACTTTATTCACCCTATTTAACATCCCTTCAGCAGCATTTTATTTTATTGAATGCTGCTTTTTTGTATCTGCTTTCTCTCTTTTCCCTCGTTTATGTTGTTCGGCTCAGATTACGGGGCATTGGTCTGGTTAGCACTTGCCTTAGTAAACAGCTTTGTGGCTTTATACAGATACAGACTTCGTTCACCCTTTTACCTATTTAAATAATAAGTATAAAAACAGCGTCATTACGTTAGCTTTCTCACTTTTAACGTTTTTATAGACTTAAATTTAGCTCATACGCCTTACTCTGTTTTTGATAACACTAGCGCTTTAACCACCCAATTTAGAGTCGCTGCGCAAGGCTAAAGTATTCAGTAAACGATTAGCTCTTAAATTAATGCCCTTAGCAAAAAGCTGAGCGGCTCCATCCCCAGTTAGACACGTTTAAACGTAACTAACACTAAAGCGCCTACCTTAAAGTAGGCGCTTTTTATTTACTAAAAGCCCCAACATTGAAAAATCATATTATTAGGTCAATTAATATTTTAAATATTAAATTAATAACGATTTTTTATTGCACTGAACACTCCTATCAAGCGCCATGAAAAATGCTATAAACATTACAAGTAAAAACCAAAATAAAATAATCTGAATAATTACCCAATAAAAATAATGGAATATGCATAAATAAAAAGCGAAATAAAAAATAACCTTTATTTAGCAATAACTTAAATAAAATATAAACAATATAAAAATCAAAAAATAGAAAAAGCACAATTAAACATTTAGTTAACAAACGTCAATTCAGATAAATATAACTAATGTCTCACATGTAATTTTTATCGTTTTATTTCTGTACGTTTCGCATGCAAAATGCGCATGTTTTCAACAAACCTAAACCCGGAGCCAAGTGATGAACCCTATAAATACATTAAACCAAACAGCAAACACACAAATTGCAGTTAAACCAACTAACCGAAAAGCAAAAATGCTAGCCAGACTTAATACACTTGGTAAAAAACTAGCACTTGGCGGCGCAGCTCAGTACAAATAATCATCCAACCATGATTATTTTTTGGTGCAGCCAACACCCAACCACTAAAAACCTTTTTTAGCTCCCTTTGTTTGCTGCAACCTCTTTATTTTATTAAAAATAGTATTAATTCCCCTCTATTTACAAAAAAACACGCATTTACGTCTATTTTTTAGGCAAACAAACATTTTGCTATTTACACACCCCCTCCACCTAAGTATTATTCTGCGTCACGGAGAGATGGCAGAGTGGTCGAATGCACCGGTCTTGAAAACCGGCATAGGTTTGTAGCCTATCTAGGGTTCAAATCCCTATCTCTCCACCATATTTTAGTTGGTGGTTTTTTAATATCATTAACACAACCGGTTATGCGTTGGAGAGGTGTCCGAGTGGCCGAAGGAGCTCCCCTGCTAAGGGAGTATAGAGTTTGTAGCTCTATCGAGGGTTCGAATCCCTCCCTCTCCACCATATACTAGATATAAACCACTTAATTGTGGTTTTTTTGTGCCTGAATTTTAACTCCGTTAACAACGGGGAGGGTGAGAACCCTCGACAGGGTTCGATAAAATGTCTGGAACAGTTTAGGCCGCTGCAAGCGTCGCGTAGCGGCTGATTACATGGATTTAAGCAAGTCTATCCCTCCCTCTCTACCGTATACTAGATTTAAACCACTTAATTGTGGTTTTTTATGACTAAAATTTATTAAAATTAAACAAATTGTAACCCGTTATAACTTAGTGCATTATTAATAAAACTATAGCCACTTCAGGTTTCGCTATGAACCGATTCATATTGTTAATTACATGCACAGCGCTACCTTTTTTTTCCTCTGCCCAAAATACAACAGTATACAAGTGTGTAATTAAAGGCGTGCCGACCTTTAGTCAAACACCGTGCGCAAAAAATGCGGAAGTTATCACTGTAAAAGAAACAAACATTATTGAAGCCTACAAAAGCAGTACGCCAAGTAACAATATTACAGACTCTTCAGTAGATAACTTTTTAGAAGTTCAGCAAATAGAGCGTGAAATAAGCAAACTACAATTAACGCTTAAACAAACAGAAAAAGCCTATCAAGAGCAAGTACAGCAAGCCAGCTATGTAACACAAGATCAAGCTAACCGTTTAGGCGCTTCTTCTATTGCTGACGCCATTGCAAAAAAAACCGCACCAATTACTAGTGCCTATGAGTCAAAAGTCACGCGTACACAACAACAAATAGACGCTTTGCGTCAACGCAAGCAGTTACTTAGTCAAATTCCTTAAGGGCTTGCTTTATGATTTTGATCAGCGCGTTAATATCTTCTTTAGTTGTATAAATATGCGGTGAAACTCGCACTCCGTATTTGCGCTCATCAACGCTAATGTTTGCTTTGCTTAGCGCGGTTAATACCTGCAGCTGTTTTTTATCAAAAAACAAAATAACTGTTCCACTGCATTGGCTGCTATGTAATGGCGATACAACAAATTCACTTAAATGCTGATGAATATCCGAAATCATCGCTAGATTGTGCCTTCTTACCTTGTTCGCTGTTAGCTCTGCAAAATAAGAAATACTATGGGCAGCAATTACATAAGGCGCAACAGAGGGTGTTCCCCCCCAGAATCGAAGTGCGCTATGGTGATAAGTAAAATTATTAATATTAAACTCAAAGGGGTTTTCGTGAGAAAACCACCCTACATCTTTAGGTTTACACTGCGCTAGTTGGTCTTTATTAATCCATAAATAAGCAGCACCGGGTCCACCACACAACCACTTAACACTCGATCCAATCATGAAATCGGCATCAAGTGTCGTTAAATCCACAGGCAACACTCCAGCAGATTGCGCCATATCAATTATTGAAAGACTATTAGTAATCTTACTGCGCAATACAATATCGTTTATCGGTGCTTGCACCCCCGTATTTGAATAAACATGGCTTACAAAAACCATATCTATATCGCAAGTTAAATAACGCTCCCATACAGATAGTTCGCTTAGGTTTTCCTCTTCGGGAATAAACACAATTTGCGCACAAGACGGTAGCGCCTTTTGCATGGCAAACCCCATACTCGGAAAGTCACTTTGCGCCATAAGAACTTTGCAGTGCTCTCGTTGTAATTGAGGATGCGACATCACTAACTTAGTTAATCCGCTTGATAAATTAACCTGTGGGCAAAACTGTGAGCTTGGTGAATTAAATAACTTACCTAACGCAGAAGTAAACGCGTCTATTTGAGGTAGCCATTGCTGCCATGGTTCTTTATTTGAATCTTGCCATGGTGATAGGTAATGTTCTGCAAAATGCCGTTCCATACTTTTTAGCGGCCTACCGACAGAGTGGCTTAATAAATAACTCCCTTCAGCTATGCAAAAATCATCTTTAAACATATTACTTTACCCACTCTTTTAATAAGTTAAGATCGTCAAATCGCGTTTTTATATCGTCTCTTTTTGCTGCTGCGCGCCTGTCTCTTAATTTTTCAAGCGAATCTAACAATACATTCAATGGTGGCCCACTTGCCGTAACTTTACTTAAATGCTGTTCTTGCATTCGCTTAGATGGTTGCGCAATAAACTTTTCTACCAGTTGGTTATGATGACCGATAGCGGTGTCACCATGAAGCTTACATACCTGTATAAAAAGCTGCGCATGATGCTTAAACCAGTGAGCGCTTTTGCTTTTATGAGCATGCAAAAAATCATCCATAAAACTTTGAATACGCATAGATTCTCTTAATATTTGCTGATCTTCTGGCATCATATATAAAAACTTGTCCACCAGCATTTGTGAGTAACTGGGCTCATTTGCACTGCATAGGCCAAGTAACATATCAATGACGTTAATTCCGGCAAAATCGCCTGCGTTTGCACCTCGATAAACCTCTTTGCCCACTCTATATGGTTTGTAATAAGGGCGAACACAATTAAAAAAGCGATCGGTATCAAGCTGTTTGTATAACGCACTATTTGATTCAATCACATTCATGAGCGCATCTTTTGCAACATTAAGTAATTCACCACATAAAGGGTGTGATATGCCAAGCGGAACTATTTTTAACAAAGCATCACTAGCTCGCTTGTACGCCAAAATACCTTGGGTGTTATAGTCTAAAAAGAGTTTTTCATCAGGTAATTGAGTAAAGCGTTTATAGTTGCCGTTAACAGCTTTATTGTGGGTAGTTAAATGCGCTGTAGCAAACCGAGGGGTTACACCAATCGACGCACCAACATGCATTGCCAATGCCGATGCCTCTACCAGGGGTGATGTAGTTTCTCTGCTAGGTTCTGTTATCTCATGGCGACGACATGCAGCCATAAATAAGCCAACATTGCCCAATAAATCAAATGCACGATCGAACCCTTGATCGGTATTTCCCTCTGCTAGTAAATGTGAAATTAGCGCATTACCTTGATTTTTTAGCTGCAACTTTAACGCTTCGCCAACACCTTCAACATGTGCTTTATCGGTTTGCTGCCAATAAAGATGCTCTAGCTCAGTGTTTATTTCTACAAACTCAGTTCTTATCCAATCATCAAATATAGCCGTATGTGTATTCATTATTATGCTCTTTTATTTTTATGACTAAATGCTAACAGAGTCGTGTGAGCGTAAATCGTCAAAAAAATGTATAAAAAAGCCTATACTTAGGGGAAATCACTAAAAAAATAAAAGTAGTTACCAAAATATGTTAGATAAAAAAGATCAGCAAATACTTACTACCTTGCAAGCAAATGCCAGAATATCGGTGTCTGACCTCGCAAATACAATTAGCCTATCTGATACTCCCTGTTTAAGACGGATTAAAAAACTAGAAAAAGAACATATTATTACGGGCTATCACGCTGCAATTAATCCTAAAGCGCTTGATCTCAATGTATTGGTATATGCTTTTATTAGGTTAAATCAAAATTCAGTTAGCGCGGCAGATCAATTTGAACAATCCGTAGAAAAACTTTCTCATGTATTAGAGTGCAGTGTAATATCAGGTAGTTATGATTATTTATTGAAAATTATTGCCAACGATCTTGAAAGCTATGAACAATTTGTAAAGCATCAATTAGGTGGCTTAAGTTGTATCGCTAACATAGAGTCAACGGTGGTACTTAAGCAATCATTTACTAAAAAGCAGCTTCCGTTGTAATAGTGCTGCAAATAAAGTGTTGTTAGCTATACTAATATTTTAAAAACCTAAACATAAATATATGGATATTATGTGAAAATATTCACCTCAACTTTTCAATCAATTATTTTCTACATACTATTTGCCCTAGCATACTATTTACTGGGTATTGGCCTTACTGCGTTTGCATTTAATTCGCAAATAGTACCTATTTGGTTACCCGCGGGGGTTGCTTTAATTGGCTGTTATATTTGGTGGTGGCGCTTTATTCCCCCTTTATTCGCTGCAGCAATTGCATTTAACTTAAATATATTCGATAACTCAGCTCATGAAGTAATGCTGGTCGGCAATACGTTTACTCAGGCCATTTACATTGCCTTTGGCGTTATTATCCAGGCTATGGTAGGTGCTGCATTACTTAGGTATTGGTTGGGAAATCCGCTTTATTTTCGTAAACGAAAAAACATTGCTTATTTTATTGCTGTAGTTGCTGTTTTAGTAAGCTTACTATCATCGAATATTGGTGTATTTGCGTTAAGTAACTTTAACCCACTTTATAGTATTGAGGACCATTGGCTTCATGTTATTTATTGGTGGTTAGGAGATATATTAGGGGTACTTATTGCCTCACCTTTTTTGTTGTCGTTACTGCCCAAAGCACCAGGACAACGTAGAGTTTTAGCCTTTGAAACCATTGCAGTTTGCTCCATTTTATTTATATCTGTGGCGCTTACAGCACAAATTTACGAACGCGAAAACAGCAAAAATACCATTAAAATTGCAGAGCGAGAAGTTGAAGTTATTGAAAACAGTTTATACCGATATATAAATCAAAGTATTATCGCCGTGCAAAGCTTAGCAAGCCAAGTACAATCATCATCTGAGTTTAATGAGCAAGACTTTTACGCTTCAGCAAATAAACTACTTGAAAAACATTCATTTATTAAAGCATTGTCTTGGAATGTACAAATAACACAAGCGCAGCGTCAAGCACTCAGCGATACAATGTCAAAAATTTATCGGAAAAATATAAACATTGTTGGTGATCCGCTCGAAGATGATGACCCTCTAGTGGTCGTTAAATACATAGCACCTTTAAAAAGTAACCAAAAGGCGGTTGGCTTTAATGTATATTCAAACCCAGATCGAAAAGCATCTTTGCAAAATCCAGCTATTAAGTATTTGCCTATCAGCACTAAAATCATTCAATTAGTCCAAACAAAAACGCCAACACCCGCCTACCTATTATTTGCGCCTGTCTATGGTCAAAATGAAAATATAACGGGTTATGCCACCGGTGTATTTTTGGCGCATAAAATTATTGAACAAGCTATTACACAACAGCAATCTGAAATGTTTTCTATTGATGTGTTTGAATATGACAACAAACCCGCCTTTTACAGTAACGACTCTCAAAACTTTGAGCAAGCAACCCAGAGCCAGTTAATGTCATTCAATATTAATTTTGGTGGGCAACAATGGGTCATAAAATTAGCACTTAAAGAAAACTACGTTTCTCAGCAAAACATTGAAATGTCTTTATTTTTACTTATGCTACAAACCGCTGTGTGTTTACTTATTATTGTAGTATTAATGCTATTTAACCAGCAGCAACTAGAGCTTAGTCGTCAAGTAGCCGAACGAACAAACTCACTGGTAAAAGCTAAAAAGCAGTCTGATTTAGCCAATAGCGCTAAAAGCCAATTTTTGGCTAATATGAGTCACGAAATTCGCACTCCATTGAATGCCATTATTGGCCTATCGTCACTTGCCAAAAAAGATGATGATGCTGAAAAGCTACACAACTATCTCGAAAAAATTTACTCATCTTCAAATAGCTTGTTAAATTTAATAAACGACGTGCTTGATATCTCTAAAATCGAGTCACAACATTTAATACTTGAGTCGATTGCGTTTGACCCAAAAGCCCTTATAAAACGCATAGACACTATGTTTGAGCAGAGCGCGGAAAATAAGAATATTAAATGGATGATCAAGTGTAACTTACCAGTAGATACTTGGTTTGTAGGTGATGCAATGCGCATTGAGCAAATACTACTGAACTTGTGTAGTAACGCGATTAAATTTACTAATGACGGAAGCGTCACCCTCGATATAGACACTGAGTTTGTATCTATTAACAAAGTGAAGTTAAGCATAAAAGTAACCGATACTGGCATAGGCATTGAAAAAAGCCAACATAACACCTTATTTAACGCATTTACCCAAGCCGATAGTTCAACTTCTCGTAAATTTGGAGGGACTGGCCTTGGTTTAACAATAGCTAAGGAGTTATGCCAACTAATGGGAGGAACGCTCAATTTACAAAGTGATTTGGGTAAAGGCTCAACCTTTAGCTTTACCGTAAACTTAAACACCACAGAGCCCGAGTTAAAACCCAACGTTATATCAAAAGATATTAATATTGCCTCTTTAAATATATTGGTAGCAGAAGATAACCCCGTCAATCAAATGGTGATAAAAGCGATGTTAGGGTCATTAGGCATTGTTCCACACTTGGTTGAAAATGGGGAAGAAGCAATTGAAATGATAAAAAAACAAGCATTTGATCTTGTGTTAATGGACTGTCAGATGCCGGTGATGGATGGCTACAAAGCAACTGAGTTAGTGCGCGAGTTTAAATCACAACAAGAGCTTCCTATTATTGCGTTAACCGCTGACGCCATGCCAGAAGATAAAATTAAAGCTAAAAGAGTGGGCTTTAATGAACATTTAGCAAAACCTGTAGAGCTTACAAAACTAACCGAGTGTTTAAACCAGTTTGTAAAAGTAGGCACTAAATAATGTTAATCAACTCTTGCATGGCTTTAAATTGACTTGTCACTTAGCGTAATAAACAGTTAAATCTACGTATACCCAATATAATTAAAATCTGTGTGCGTAATTAAAAATTACGTGTATGTAAAAGGTCAGATGTTATGCACAGTTTTTCTCATCGATGGTTTAAAAAAATTACTGAAATAGAGCAAGCGCAGTGGCATGCTTTTTTTGGTGATGAACCTTTTACTCAACATGCCTTTTTATACGCCTTAGAACAAAGCCAATGTGTAACACCGCAAAGTGGTTGGCAGCCCTATCATTTAGCTGTTTATGAAGAGAGTAAGTTAATAGCGCTTGCACCAGGTTATTTAAAAAGCCACTCATACGGTGAATACGTATTTGATTGGGCATGGGCTGAAGCATACGAAAAAAATGGTCTTCGCTACTATCCTAAATGGCTCTCAGGCGTGCCATTTAGTCCAATTGAAGGTAAACGTATTGCCATTCATCATACAGACCACATTGCTGTATACAGCTATATTACAGATCAACTCTGCAAACACGGCATTGACCAAGGATGGTCTGGTTGGCATGTTAATTTTTGCGACCAAACACAAGCAAAGTTACTCACTACGCAGCATTCAATGCTAAGAGAGGGTGTTCAATTTCAATGGTTTAATAAAGGTTTTGATACCTTTGATGATTTTTTAACTACGCTAAATTCGCGTAAACGTAGATCGCTAAAAAAGGAACGCGCTAAAATAACACAGCAAAATATCAGTATTGACTGGCTACAAGGTGCAGATATTACACCTGAAACCATGCAGGTGTTCTGCGAGTTTTATCAGCGCACTTACCTGAAGCGCTCAGGGCATCTAGGCTATCTAAATAGCGAATTTTTTACCCTTTTACATGCACTGATGGCATCGCAGTTAGTTATTATGCTTGCCAAAAAAAACGGCGAAGTCGTTGCTGCAACACTTAGTTTAATTGGTGAAAACACGCTTTACGGCAGATACTGGGGGGCAAGCGAAAATATTGACGCCCTTCACTTCGAGCTATGTTATTACCAAGGGATAGAGTTTGCTATTAAACATAAACTCGACTGCTTTCATTCAGGTGCACAAGGGGAACATAAAATTGCGAGGGGCTTTGAGCCCGTCACTACTTACTCTGCCCACCATATTGTTAACAATGATTTTAACAGTGCCATAGAAGACTACTTGTTTCGAGAGCGCCAGCATATTGCACTTTACAAGGCGCAGTGCACTTCATTACTGCCGTTTAAAAATGAGTAATTGATTATTAGCAGGCATAGCATGATCACTTATAAGCTTAAGTCCTACCTGTTGTGCTAAATGCACAACAGCTTCAAAGTCTCTTATGCCGCTCAAAGGATCTCGCTCAGTTAAAAAGGTGCAAAACTCCTGATTACTTTGGCTAGTATATTCACCTTTGTACTTAAAAGGACCATAAATACACACAACGCCTTCATCATTCAAATGGCGTTTAACCCCGTCAAAAAAACGTTCAACTAATGACCAACTTACAATATGAAATGTATTTGCAGTGTATATTGCATCTACTGTATCGATAGGCCATGGCTGGTTTAAATCAAGCTCAATAGGGGGATGTAAATTAGCTAAATCCACCTCACCATGCCATAGCGTAATACCTTCATGATTAATCACGCGGTCACTTGTATACCATTGTAGATAAGGTAATTTTTCAGCAAAAAATACACTGTGCTGGCCAGTTCCAGAACCAATTTCTAGTACTGTTTTAACGTTTATTAACGCGCTGTTTAAATGCTCTAAAATAGGGCCTTTATTGTTTTCACATGCTTGTGAAAATGGCTTTGTCATTGAGTGCACCAAAATTGTGGATATTTGCACAATAGTAAAGCAAATTTGCAATATGTTGTCGTGACTAATTATGCTTTATTTATTAAGTTAAATATAATCATGCGGTTAGATATAACTCGCTTGGTTGGTATGTATTATGCAGCAATATAATTAACCCATTTAAGGGTTAATTAACTAATCACAAAAGGATAAAATTATGCATATGCCTCCCTATACCGCTGTTGACGCAGCAGTAGCTATAACCGAAAAAAGTACCGACGATCACAATGAAACCCTTGATATGAGAGCAACAGTAATTGATTTACTTTCTCACCCTAAACATAATCAAAAGGCGATCACTAAACATGAAACAGACCAGATATTTATTCTCGGCTACAATTAAAATTCACGCCGTAAATAATTTTTATAATAACTATTTACACTGAAACCGATTAAATGCAATGATAACTATTATCATTAGTTGAGTCGGTTTTTTTATGTCTTCAAATCACGCCTTAAATAGCTACCAGCCCACCCTATCATTTAATTGCAAACGACCAGGCCTGCACGCCCCAATGCTCGTTGCTCATTATATAGACGCTGCTCTTAACGTGGCTAAAAACTTTGAACAACTTAATAACCCGCTACTTCAAGAGTATTACCTTAGACGCACACACCATGAAATTATAAATAAAATGTGCGACCCTCTTACCCATAATGCAATTCGCAAACAATGCCTACACCAGCTACACAAACCATTACTTGCATTAAAGCGTTTCTACATAAGCCACAATAGTCGTGCTAAATTTTTATTACTTGAGCGTGAAGCTCGCATTCTTAGTCACGAATTCAACCCTTTTTAAGGAGCAGATCAATGAGCAACTTTAGAACAGAATCAGACAGTATGGGCGAGTTACAAGTACCTGTTAACGCTTTATATCAAGCGCAAACGCAGCGCGCTGTTAATAACTTTGCTATTAGCTCTCTCACTATGCCAGCACAATTTATAAAGGCACTGGCATATATAAAACAAGCTGCAGCACAAAGTAACTATGAGCTAGGGCATCTTAATAAAACCAAGGCAACCGCAATAGAGCTCGCTTGCCAAACGATTATTGATGGTGAGCATTATGACCAGTTTCCTGTTGATGTATTTCAAACAGGTTCAGGAACAAGCTCTAATATGAACGCCAATGAAGTAATCGCAACCCTTGCCAGTACTCAGCAGGATCCTGTACATCCCAATGATGATGTAAATATGGGGCAAAGCTCAAATGATGTAGTCCCTACAGCTATCGCGCTAAGTAGTGCCATAGCCGTAAAACAATCATTACTACCCGCCCTTGAGAAGTTATCGCAACATTTAAAGAATAAAAAGAGCGAGATAGGCGCTATTGTTAAAACGGGTCGCACCCACTTAATGGACGCGATGCCTGTTACATTTGAGCAAACCCTTAATGCATGGCAATCTCAAATTAATCATGCTGCTACGGGCATTGACCGTTCACTCGAACGGGTATGTGAACTTGCACAAGGTGGCACAGCTGTTGGTACGGGTATTAATGCCGACCCAAAGTTTGCTGATGTATTTAGCAAGAACCTGACTAAAAATGTAGGTATACAGTTTTCGCCAAGCAATAATTTTTTTTACAATATTGGTTCGCAAGATGCAATTGTTGCACTATCTGGGCAATTAAAAGTACTCGCTGTAGCACAAATGAAAATAGCGAACGATCTACGCTGGATGAACTCAGGCCCTCTTGCAGGATTAGGCGAAATAGAACTTGAAGCCCTACAACCAGGCTCATCCATTATGCCGGGTAAAGTAAACCCCGTTATACCAGAAGCCGCTGCCATGGTTAGCGCACAAGTGATTGGTAATGACGCCACAATTACTGTTGCAGGCCAATCTGGTAACTTCGAACTAAATGTGATGCTGCCTGTTATTGCCTATAATATTTTGCAAAGCATAGAGCTACTAGCAAACAGCGCCCAAGCTTTAGCAGAAAAAGCCATCGCCACATTTGTCGTCAATCAAGCTAACATTGACCGCGCGCTTGCTAAAAACCCTATTTTGGTAACTGCACTTAATCCGGTGATCGGTTACGAAAAAGCGGCCAAAATAGCGAAGCAAGCCTATAAAGAAGCGCGCCCCATTATAGATGTTGCAGAGCAAGAAACCGATTTACCGCGTAGCGAACTTGAAAAACTGCTTAACCCAACCAAGCTTACACAAGGTGGCCTTTAAACTAGCCCGTATACTTTGGCTTTAATTACTTGATTATATAGTTTTTATTGCCGTTAAAAATGCACCGTGTATGATAGTGATGAATTATTCATCACTATCAAGGTATCTTATGCGCCCTGTATTATTAGCTCTTGTTTTACCCCTTTGTTTAAGTGCGTGTTTAGAAAAAACACCAGCAGAAAAAGAATCAGTAACTACTGCTGAAGTAATAAAACCACAACAACAAACACTAAAAGAAACCACTCAAACAAAAAGTGACGTTGATGCACTTTCAAATACAAGTGTAGAAGCGGTATCAGTTGAAGATATTACATCAGCTAAAGCCCAGTTAAACACGCTTATTGCAAATACAAGCTGCGATACTAGTATGCAATGTAAAGTTATTGCAGTAGGTAGTCGTGCATGCGGTGGCCCTAGTAGCTTTGAAGTTTACTCAACTAAAGCAGCAAGCGACGAGCAAGTAAAAACACTAAGTAAAACAATCACCGAGCTTGAAAGTAATTTTAATGCGCAAAAGGGAATGATGAGTATTTGTCAGCATTTAACAACACCAAGCACTCAGTGCGTTGAAAATAAATGTGTTAAACTTGAAGGCTCAGCGGTAAGTGTATTTTAAGGATAACAATATGAGTGGTTTAACATTGACAGTTAAATTATCAATTTTTAGTGTTGCTGCTAGCATTTTATTACTCAGTGGCTGCTCAACCACAGCACCTGAAAATGGCGCTAAGGGCCAAAGCTTGTCGGCTTTAAATAGTCAACTTGCCAATATAGTTAATAACAACGGCTGTACGGCAAGCTTTCAGTGCAAAGTACTTGAAGTAGGAGCGCGAGCCTGCGGTGGACCGAGTAAATATGCCGTTTATTCAACGCTAAATACTCCACAAGAACAAGCAGAAAGCATTGCGCAGCAAATCACCGAACAAGAAAAAAATCAAAATGAACAGCAATCATTAACTGATTGTTTACCGGTTATTGAAGTACAATCGCTATGTATTAACCAGCAATGCCAATCAATCGATATCAAGTAATGAAGTGTTAAGGGGGATTTCAGCGTTAACTTAAGTACGGAATAAGCGCTGAAATAACCACGACCAACAGCACGCATATCCCTGCTTTAAGTATGTATTTCATTGGCATTGTTTTTAGTATCCAGTACGCATATATAAAACGCACAAAATAACTTGCTGCAGTACCAAATAACGCAAAAATAATTAGGTAAGTAATCAGTATAATATTCAAAGCAGTACTTCTTTATCGTTGTTACCTTTAGTGTAAGGGCTTAATACAAAGAACGCAAAAGCACTGCTTTAGTTAACTTAGACTCTGGTTAATCGCTTTACGAGTACAATGTAAAATAACCTTTTCAAACGTGATATTCTCTAGCCGAAATAATTGCTTGATATAGATTCATTACCCAGAGATCAGGTTAACTATTTTGTTTTTTTAGTATGCGCAATTAAAAGCTCTGCAACTTGTTGCTTTACCGCACGCTTATCTTCACTGGGTACATCAAAACGGCTCGCTAATTGCGCTATCTCATCGTCATTTAAATTGAACGATAAGCGCTGACGCGTTTTTTTTGACTTTACATCTAAGCCTAGTATTTTCCGGATCATATCTGATGGTGTGAGCTCTTGGTCAATTGCTTGCTTTTTTATTTGCTTTTGAACATCGCTACTTAAATCAAATGCCATTTGTGTAGCACGCACGGCCTGCTCTTGGCGTAACCACTTATCTTTAGCATCACTCACTTCGCGTCTCCAGGAAATAAATCCACAATATCGGTAATTGGACGCGTAAGAGTTAATGACACTTCGGTTTCGCCGCCATCCCAAATTTCAATATTTAAACTATGCCCCTCATCAGGTGATGCTAAACATATCATTTCACAGGGCTCACCACCGTCTTGTTCATAGCGCGGTAAGCTTTGACCACGAAAATCTTTGTTATGGAAATAACATACAAATGGAGATTCACTTTGTTGATAGCTCTTCGCCAAAAACTGCATAAAACGCTCGGGGGTATTTTTAACTGCAATATGCGTTAATGACTCTTCATCAAAAATACGAGCAAATTCATCAAGAGTGAAAATATCATCAACTTCATCTCGCTGAACTTTTATCGAAAAATTAGCCCACTGCTCACCGTCTTCTTGTGCAATTTGCAAAAATACGACTTGCCCGCTGTTGGTCTCAAGCACAAACTCAGTGTCACTACTGTGCTGATATTGATAAGTTTGTACATCAATAACACGCAACGTCTGTCCTTTTAACCAAGACGGATAAGCGAACGAATCGATCACTGTGAACATGTCGCCTTTTTTTAACTCACTTGCATGATTAAGCTGACGTTCTGGCTCTTTTTTAGATTTGAAAAAATTAAACATAATGAAGCATCCCTTAAGCAAAAAAGGTAACTAAGCACAGCTTAATTACCTTTCATTTATAATGTACGTACTATTAGCCGTTTTGCTTAGCTTTAATACGCGCTAAAATGTCAGCACTTTTTGGACTGGTGTCACCAATACCCGCTTCAGCCATTTTAGCTTTTAAATCGTCGCCATTCACTTCCGACTCAAGCTCTTTTGCAGCACCTAACTGGTCACTACGATCTTGTTGGCGTTGCTTAATACGCTCAAGTGATTGTCGAGCTGAGGTCATCGACGAGCTATTGGTATTAAGTGTACTGTTAACAGCCATTGTTGCTTGCTGTACGCTCTCAGTGGTTTTCACCATAGTAAGTTGGCGTTGGTTTTCTTTAATCGACTTTTCAGCATCTTTAACTTGCTGCTTAAGTGTCACAATGTGATTGCTAAAGCCCGCTAAAACTTGCTCATTTTCTGCCTTTTCAGCTTCAAAATCACCAATTTTTTCAGCAATTTCTAATGCTAAAGCTTCATTGCCTTTTTCAAGTGCTTGGCCTGCATAAGCCTCGTGCTCGGCAATTGATGCATCTACTGCGCTAATTTTACGCTTAGTCTGCATTTCTTTAGCCATTACTTCTGTCAGGCTCTTTTTAGCACGGTGAAGTGCATTTTGTGCATCCGCAATTTCTTGTTCAAAAATACGGATACCATTTGCATCTACAATTGCTTCGCCTGCTTCACGTGCACCGCCACGTACAGCTGTAAATAATTTTTTTAATATACTCATAATCTTAACTCCACTAACTAGTTACTAATCGTTTAAATACAAGGTCACGGCTTCTAGTGCGTCAATAGCGTTATCAGCTAATGTCACTAGTTCGTGGGTAACGTCATCTAATGATGAATTTACCGACAGTGCACCAAAAATCGCGTATTTATTATCGATTTTAGCAAATGCACTTAGTGGAATCGGCACGTTTAAACGTAGTAATGTTTCGTTTAACTCGTTGCGTAATTCACTCTTTACTTCGTCTTCGCCAAACAAGTAGCTAATACATAACAACTGCTCTTGAGTTTGCGTAACAAAAATTGGAAGTTCATCATTTCCATCAACAATGACTTGTAAAACATCTTGCTCACCTGGATTGGCAATCAAGAAAGACTCAAAGTTAGCACCTTCAGTTTCAAAAGAAGCTAATTTTATTGAAAGTTCGTTTAGTTCCATGTCTCTGCCTTTGTGTTGTTTGACATATTATGTCTGAGTTAAGATTCGCACGGGAGACATATTATGTCAACCATGTTTTGTTAGTTTTTATACAGTTCACTTTCTATTTGCCATGCTGATCGGTAATAATCATAAAGCTGACCAGACCCTAACCTATTGACCTCAATCTCTTTTATTTGTTCAAAGTACTGATTAGGGAATGCAAAACTTGCAAGTAAATATTTTTTACTTATCCATCGTGACGATACCGGCAAAATGTCTATATTATTTATTCTTGCACTTGCTGGTTGACCCATTTTTGTAGCAATTGTCCATCCCCACTGGCCAAACGATGGAATATTTTGTTGATATTGCTCCACGTAATCAAACCCAGCCGCCTTTACCGTTTTGGCAATACTTAAGAACGCCTTTTTTGCATGATACGGCGACGTTGATTGCACGGCCATAGCCCCATCAGGAGCCAGTAACTGACGTACGTGATTATAAAAATAATCGCTGTAAAGCTTATTCAAGTCTGGGTGATTTGGATCAGGTAAATCAATAATAACAGTATCAAACTGTTTATTTTGATCGAGTAACTTTTCCACTTCTAAAAAGGCATCACCTACAATAACTTTTGCTCTGGGGTCTTTCATTGAGTCGTTATTAAGGTTTACCAGCCGCTGCGTAATAGCCGCTGGTGAGTGAAACTTATTATCTTCATGACCAAATAAATCAAGTAGTTGTCCATCTAAATCAATTAGAGTGACTTCGTTTACTGACCATTTTAAAACATCCCTGAGTGCTAAACCGTCCCCCCCGCCAATAATCAACACCTTATCGTGACGGTTAGAGGCAAGCATAGCCGGATAAACGAGCATTGAATGGTATATTTGTTCATCAACACTAGAGAACTGTAAGCGACCATTTAAGTACAGGTCGGTAATAGGTTGCGCTTGGTTTTTGCTTAGCCTCTCGGTTAAAACAACATGTTGATATTTAGTCGCTTGAGAATAAATAACCTTATCTTTGTACAACACGTTACTTAGGCTATTCATCCAGCTACTACCGAGTACTAAAATAAAGCCAAACAACACCAGTAGTAAAATATGGCAAACCAATAAGGCTTTAGCAAAACGTACATGGGCATGGTAACGCCATAAAAAGGCAAGACCTGCAATAATATTAAACAAAGCAGTCCATGCGGCGGCTTGCATTATCGGCATAGCAAGCATTATGCTCACCCAAATTGCTGCGCCAATACCTGCACCAATATAGTCTGCACCATAAATTGTACCCGCGTTATTTTCTAAGAATCGGCCATACACATGCTGACGAATACGCGCTATAAGCGGTATTTCCATGCCAATAAATAATCCTAAAATTAAGCCAAATACATAAGGCAAAAAGCGCGACCATTCTTGCAGCTTTTGAAATACGTAACCATTGAGCACAACATCAGGGGGCAGATTAAAAATACTTGAAAATAGATGAGGAAGTGAATAACTAACCGCAATGACACTGGCTATCGCTAAAATACAGCCCATACCAATCAAAGCAATTATGCTTTCTAACCAAGCAAATGCGGTAAAGGCATCTTTAAACCAACGCGCTAAAAATGCCCCTAACCCCATGGCAACTATCATGGTACCAATCATAGCGTAAATAGCACTTTCTACAGAGCCTAATACTCGACCAGCGTAATGAGAGAGTAAGTATTCATAAATAAGACCGCACCCAGCGAGCACGGCCATTACAGTAATAAGTAATATATCATGCCCAAGTAAGCGTGACTTACTTGGGCTTTGGGTTGTAGTTGACACTGATTATGCGCCTAATAAAGTTGCCATTGTGATGCCTACAGCAAACGACACAGCTGCAGAAATAGCTGCTACACCCACATTTTTTTGACGGTTAACTTCATCAGAAATATCACAGCCCGATAAAATTATTTTAATAGTCACCAAGTGCAGAATAATAAACGCAACCAAGCTCACAATTGCACTAACAGCCCAATACAATAAACTAGCATTAATATTATCAGCAGCGTAAGGAGCAATACCCGTCGCAGCTGTGATAGCTAATGCACTTCCCACTAAATAGCCAGCGTAACGAATGCCAACGGCTAAGTTATCATCAATGATAGCTTGTTGAAGACAATCGCCATTTTTATTGGTTCGCTTGAATAACATAACTCTGTATTGGCTCACAAACAATAATACAATACTGCCAATAACAAATGCTGCAATAACAACAGGTAAACCATGCCATCCTTCTGTAGCAACCCACAGCAATGCAGAGCGTATAACCACTGCAACACTGACTACGTGGCCAAAATCAATAATTGACGCAGTAACATTACCTTTGACTATTTCATCGTGCAGACTTACTTTACGCAGCGCTACTTTATCTTGAAAGAAGTGACCTAATTTAATTAATACGATAGCAAGCGCGCCATAACCAATCATTTGTAACGCTTCTTGCTGAAGTGTTGCAGCAAACGCCCCGCTACTAACACCCGTTAATACAATTGCAAGCGCAACTAAACCAGCAGCAAAGCTTATTCCGAATGCAAAGTTATCGCGCTCGGTAATTTCATCATTGGCATGTAAATTAGACACCCAGCCTTTAATGTATTTAAGGCTCACAAATAACAACACAATTACAGCGAAGTCGATTGCCAATGCTTGCAGCGACCACATAGTTATTCCATTAAATTCGTACATATTATTATAACTCCAACTTTATTCTTTACTTACCACGGCTCACGCCACGAGAGGTTCTGCTACCACTGTCACGAACCGAACCGGAGCTATTACTATAGCTACTTGATCGCGAGTAACTGCTACGGCTTTTAGGCGGTGTATAACTACTGCGACTCAAACCTGAAGCCCCCGTCTTTTTACTCGCATAAGGGCTTGTGAATTGCTTGCCTTGACGTTGGTATGTTTGACGTGTGCGTGTTTCTAATGCGCTTTGTGTTTTAATTTGTTTAGGGCTTGAGTAGCGGTAACGACCGTAGTCATTGTAATAACTATACTTACGGCGTTTACTCCAGCTTCCATATTCAACCCTGTCAAATACATCACCCAAAATCCGGTACATACCGTACCACTGCCAAAAGCTGATGCCACTGCTATTAGTTTGCCAGTTTCCATAATTAGGGTTACCGACCATTTGGTTGCCTACCCCTTCGCCTTCAGCTTGCTGGCTAATAGCACCAACACGTGCCAATGACCCATTCGACATGTCAGCTAGCATATTTACAGGATCGGTTAACGCATCAGAAAACAGAGTCGGCTTTGCTGCTTCGCGTAAAAGATCGATACTGTGTAAAGTATCTTCATATGGAGGAATTAAGTAGGTACTTTTAATCTCTTTAAGTCGCTGTGATAAGCCACTATAAAGTGCACCTTGGCGTGAGGCATCTAAGGTAATTACATCAACAACATTTGCAAGTTCTGGCTGTTGTTTTTTTAGAAGCGCACCATACTCTTTAAGTAATACAGCATTGCGTATACTGCCATTATCTAGCGCACTACCTAACTGTGATAGCTCAGCATCCGCTTTTTTTATAGACTCTTGGATTGTTTGTTGCAATTGCTCTTCTTTAGATTGACATCCTACAAGCACCGTAAACAAACAAAACAGGCCTATAAGTTTCCAAACTTTACTATTCGACATTCATGTCACCTGATTTACTAAATTAACATCAGTAGTCTTACACAGCTCACTTAGTAAGCCAAGAATGAAATTGCAACAAAATGAGAAGAGATGTAAAGAATAATACGAATAACAAAATACAACAGCTAAATGTAAAAGCTTATGTTCCAAGCACTTGATATAAAACTTAATTTTTACGCTGATTAAAATCTTTGAGGAGTGGATCTTAGCTTGGTGTTTACTTTATCCCAAACAGTAAAAAAAACATCAACTTGCTGTAACGGGTTTCGCTTATTTGAAGTCGGTGCGCTACGCATTAGAATGTCGTGGTGCCCACCGCGGTGGAGAGCCACCGTGAAATGTTGCACTATTATCGGTTAATGTATTGGATAGCCAAAACACTGTTCACACAGAGGCGCTGCGCTTTAGAGAAGAAAATGCTTAATTTTACTTTTCTATAGACGTAAAAAAGCCCAACTCTTTCGAATCGGGCTTTCTTGTATTTGAAGTCGGTGCGCTACGCAGTAGAATGTCCTACTTTCACATAGCAAATGGGATACTATCATTGTGTCGGGGCTCGCCTTCGAGCTGTTTTGTTTGACTACTAAGTTCGACATGCTCTCTTAGCTATTTACTAAACCCCAGATAGCAAAAAACCCGTCACATTGCTGTAACGGGTTTCGCTTATTTGAAGCCTGGTAATGTCCTACTTTCACATAGCAAATGCTACACTATCATCGGCGCTGTTTCGTTTCACTACTG
>NZ_JAHXRM010000186.1:0-278 GCF_019392235.1 Pseudoalteromonas sp. CR1
CCGGCTGAAGGCGCGGCCGGTGATCGGCGCCGACGGCGAGGTGATCCGGGTGGTCGGCACCATCGCGGACGTCACCGAGATCAAGACCGCCGAGGAGCGCCTGCTCCACGACGCCGTGCACGACAGCCTGACCGGCCTGCCGAACCGCGAGCTGTTCGGCGACCGCCTCGACGCGGCACTCGCCTTCGCCGGCCAGGACCAGCGCCTCAAGCCCACCGTGATCGTCCTCGACGTCGACCGGTTCAAGGGCATCAACGACGCGATCGGCCTGTCGGCGG
>NZ_JAHXRM010000187.1:0-278 GCF_019392235.1 Pseudoalteromonas sp. CR1
GTCGGCGACATCCTGCACTCGCGGGTCGCCCGCTCAAACATGCTGGCCCTCAAAGCCCTGGGTTGCCCGGACATCCGCGTGATCGCGCCGAAAACCTTGCTGCCGATCGGCATCGAACAGTACGGCGTGAAGGTCTACACCGACATGGCCGCAGGCCTTAAGGATGTGGACGTGGTGATCATGCTGCGCCTGCAACGCGAGCGCATGGCCGGTGGCCTGCTGCCGAGCGAAGGTGAGTTTTACCGCCTGTTCGGCCTGACCACCGCGCGGTTGGCCGG
>NZ_JAHXRM010000188.1:0-278 GCF_019392235.1 Pseudoalteromonas sp. CR1
GATCAGTGCGAGCCCGACCGCGCCGCCGAGGTTGCGGGTCAGGTTGAACAGCCCCGACGCGTTCTTCATCCGTGCCGGCGGCAGCGTGCCCAGCGCGATGTTGTTGATCGGGATCATGCACAGCATCAGCGAGCAGCCGCGCAGGATCTGCGGCAGCAGCAGCTCGTAGAAGTCCCAGTCCTTGGTGAGCCCGGTGACGATCCAGGTGCCGCAGGCGAAGCCGACGAAGCCGATCCCCCTCATGATCCGGGGATCGACCCTGCCCGAGAGCCGGCCGG
>NZ_JAHXRM010000189.1:0-278 GCF_019392235.1 Pseudoalteromonas sp. CR1
CTTGCTCGACGTGCTTGATGGCTTCGGGATCATCTGCAAAGGGCAGCATGGTCGCGTCGTCAAACTCCGACTTGCGCCGCGGGCTGAACACCCACAATGCCAGGCCGATGAAGGCCACCATCACGACAACGGTGCCCAGGCCTCGAATCATCCCGATATCCATGAAGATCACCGTTTGCTTTTGATGATGGTGCCAAGGCCTTGCAGGTAGGCCACCAATGCGTCCATTTCGGTCTTGCCCTTCACGGCGGCGGCTGCACCGGCGATGTCTTCATCGG
>NZ_JAHXRM010000190.1:0-277 GCF_019392235.1 Pseudoalteromonas sp. CR1
TGCGGTGGTGTTCGAGGACTTCGACATGTACAAGGCCCGCATCAACGACCCGGCGCTGGACGTGGATGCCAACTCGATCCTGGTCATGAAAAACTGCGGGCCCAAGGGCTACCCGGGCATGGCCGAAGTCGGCAACATGGGCTTGCCGGCCAAACTGCTGGCCCAGGGTGTGACCGATATGGTGCGTATTTCCGACGCGCGCATGAGCGGCACCGCCTACGGCACGGTGGTGCTGCACGTGGCACCGGAAGCCGCTGCCGGTGGCCCGTTGGCGACG
>NZ_JAHXRM010000191.1:0-277 GCF_019392235.1 Pseudoalteromonas sp. CR1
TAATGAGATAGCCTTAAAGTGGAAGGCTAGGGAGCCTAAGCCGGTAGGAAAAGGAAAACATACTGTAGAGAAAGAAGCGGTAATTCCTTATGAAAAAATTGTAGAAGAAAAAGTTATGATTAAATTCTAAGCAAACAAATGGAGAATATTGCATAAATAGAATCGTTTTCTGAGTTTAAGGACGACAAGCTTATAGACAGAGTAACACTCATGGCTATACTTGAAGAGGTCTTTAGAAGTGCTTTAAAACGTAAGTTTGGTGAAGATGATAATTTTG
>NZ_JAHXRM010000192.1:0-277 GCF_019392235.1 Pseudoalteromonas sp. CR1
GTTTGTGGGCTGGCTCTCGCTGTACATGAGCCCGTACCTGGAAACCTGGTTCTTCGGCGGCGACATGCGCATGTGGATCTCCCATGACCTGGGTATCACCTACGACCAGCGCAACGCCCTGGTCGTCGGTTTGGCCATGGGCTTTGCGGTCATCCCGAACATCTACTCCATCGCCGAAGACGCCGTGTTCAGCGTGCCGCGCGGCCTGACCCTGGGCTCCCTGGCCTTGGGCGCCACGCCATGGCAGACCATGACGCGCGTGGTCATCCTGACCGCC
>NZ_JAHXRM010000193.1:0-277 GCF_019392235.1 Pseudoalteromonas sp. CR1
TCCACCGGAAGCCTGACGATCCCGCTCCCGATCGTTCAGGCCCGGACCTCCCATCATGTCGATTGTTCTCCACGGCGACGCCCCCGCATACGGGGCGGCCGCCACGCGGCGGCTGTCCCGCGACGCCGTCTATCGGGCCGTCTGGCGGTGGCACTTCTACGCGGGCCTGCTGTGCCTTCCGTTCCTGATCAGCCTCTCGGCCACCGGCGCGCTCTACCTGTTCAAGGACGAGATCAACGGCAGCCTGTTCGCGTACCGGACCCGGGTCGCGCCGAGC
>NZ_JAHXRM010000194.1:0-277 GCF_019392235.1 Pseudoalteromonas sp. CR1
CGAAGCTTTGGCCGGTCACTGCGACGACATCAGCATTATCATCCACCCGGATGAGTCCATCACGGTGCGCGACAACGGTCGCGGCATTCCGGTCGATGTGCACAAAGAAGAAGGTGTTTCAGCGGCTGAGGTCATCATGACCGTGCTGCACGCCGGCGGTAAGTTCGATGACAACTCTTATAAAGTCTCCGGCGGTCTGCACGGTGTAGGTGTGTCGGTAGTGAACGCACTGTCCGAAGAGCTGATCCTGACCGTTCGCCGTAGCGGCAAGATTTGG
>NZ_JAHXRM010000021.1:0-69358 GCF_019392235.1 Pseudoalteromonas sp. CR1
GCCTTGCTTGCTGGCGCGTTAAAAGTATAGCTTTTACATTTAATAATTCGCGTAAGCAAGCTTCACGCCTACAAAGGTACCCCAAACCGCTAATACTAAGGTTTAACACCATGTAGGCGCCTTGCTTGCTGGCGCGTTAAAAGTATAGCTTTTACATTTAATAATTCGCGTAAGCAAGCTTCACGCCTACAAAGGGTCCAAAACCACTAATACTAAGGTTTAACACCACGTAGGCGCCTTGCTTGCTGGCGCGTTAAAATCTATAAATAAACACAATCCCAATACGGATATTTGCTTATGTTGTCTACTAACTTTGCGCGTAAAGGGTTTGCTACTATATACCTAGCTTGAGCTATTAAGTCCCTTTCATCTCTTACTTGGTGATCATAGTAATTTGATTGCCATATTTTTCCGCTTGTACTGTTTTGTTTATTAAGATTATGAGTTGTAATATTTTTAAACTTTCTAACTACACCTGATAGGTTCGCAGTACCACTAAGCTGGAAGAACCAATGAACATGATCAGGCATAACTACGTAACAAATAGTGTTTATTGAATTACTTTTAGAAAATAAAAACAGTTCTTTAGTGATTAGACGTGCATTTACGTAGTTAGAAAATAATGGCTTGCGATGGTCGCAACATAAAGTGATAGAGTAAAAGGCATTAATTGTTGGGCATCGTCCCTTTAAGCGTTTATGTGTGTTTACCATATAATTTTACCTTTTAAATCCTTTCGCGTGAGCAAGCTTCACGCCTACAAAGGTATCCCAAACCACTAATAGTAAAGTTTAACACCACGTAAGCGCCTTGCTTGCTGGCGCGTTAAAAGCATAGCTTTTAAATTTAATAATTCGCGTGAGCAAGCTTCACGCCTACAAAGTTATTTAAAGCCACTAATACTAAGATTTAACACCACGTAGGCGCCTTGCTTGCTGGCGCGTTAAAAGAATAGCCTTACATTTAATAATTCGCATGAGCAAGCTTCACGCCTAAAAAGGTATCTCAAACCACTAATAGTAAAGTTTAACACCACGTAGGCGCCTTGCTTGCTGGCGCGTTAAAAGCTAACTTCCTATTTCAACTTTAACGCTCTCACCCAACACCTCTTTATACTTACTGGCTAATGCGGCTTTTGCATCATCATCACCATGCACAATTTTTATATGGCTTGGCTTTTTACGCATGCCCGTTACAAACTTAATTAATCCGTTTTGATCGGCATGCGCACTGTAGCCGCTAATGGTGTGTACTTTGGCATTTATTGTAACGCGTTTATTATTTATAAAAACGTAACCATTACGTGGGCCGTATTGTTGAATGTCGCGCCCTAACGTGCCTCGCCCTTGGTAGCCTACAAATAAAACATCGGTCGTTGTATCACTCAAAAATCGTTCTAGGTAATTAATTATTCGCCCACCGGTGCACATACCGCTGGCGGCTAAAATAATGGCAGGCGTTTGGCGCGTACTTAAGTAATTAATAATGGCTATATGCTCTTTGTGCGTATCAACCGTGGTTAGGTTTTTAAAATCAAGAGGGTACCGGCCTTTGGCTACTTTTTGTTTTGCTTCGTTATCCCATAAATGCTTAAATTTTTTATATTGAGTGGTAAAGTTTGCCGCCATAGGGGAGTCGAGTATTACGTGAATATCTCGCCATTTTGAATGCTTACCAGAGCTATGTATAAGTTGTTCTAATTCGTAAAGTAGCTCTTGGGTTCGGCCAATACTAAACGCAGGCACCAACACCACTCCATTATCGGCAACCGCGCGCTCTATTACATTTTTAAGTGTTTGGGTACGCTGTTTACGGCCTTGATGGTTTTTATCACCATAGGTGGATTCAATCACTAAAGTGTCGGCCTTATAAGGTGCTTTGGGCGAGGGAAGTAAAGGGGTGTAGGGTGCGCCTAAATCACCCGAGAATACAACGCGATGAGTACCATTTGGTTTAGTACCTTGCTTATGAGTTTTAATATCAATTTCAACATAGGCCGAGCCTAAAATGTGCCCAGCACGCTGAAATCGGGCTTTCGCTTTTTGCTGTCCATTGCATGGCAAGTCAAACCACGTTTTAAAATCTACAGGTACAATACGGCGCTTTAGTAGGTTTAAGCAGGCACTTATAATTTTAGGGTCGCGTGTAACGCCTATTTTTAGTGCATCTTCTATTACTAGTGGCAGCAAACTTGCTGAAGCTTGCGAGGTAAATATGGGCCCTTTAAAACCCGCGGCAAATAAATAGGGAATTCGGCCCACATGATCAATATGGCAATGCGTAACAATAAGCGCAGTAACGTGGCTAATGTCAAACTCTATTGATAAGTCTTCTTTTGATTCCTCTCCTTGAAACAACCCGCAATCAATAAGTACGCTTGATTGATCATCAATTAAAAGCTCATGGCATGAGCCTGTAACACCATTAACCGCGCCGTGGTGAAGTATATCCATATACATTTACTCTTAAAAACTTGTTAATTACCTAAGGTAGATAACACTTTTGTAATTTGCAAAATATAAAATAAATGCATTGTTTGAATGAAAAGTGAACGGTGACAGTGTGGTAGTCATAAACTTCAACTTTGGTTAAGTAATTGTTACATAAACAATAACAATGTACTTAGGTTATGTAAGTAACCAATAACTTAGCAAGCATATTTACATAGGCATTATACGCTGGCTATAATGGCACTCGATTTAGTTTAATCTTGTGTTTATTGCAATATAGTAAGTAGTAAGGTTGCCATGGAAAGTTGGTATTTAGTAACGTGTAAGCCGCGCCAAGAAGAGCGGGCAAAAGCCAACTTGAATAATCAAGGAATAGAAGCTTTTTACCCCATATTAACCACTGAAAAGCTGGTTAAAGGTCGTCGTACCGTCAAACAAGTCCCTTTATTTCCAAATTACTTATTTGTTTGCCTAAACTCAAAAAATGGGTGCTTTGCTGCTGTAAAAAATACCCGCGGTATAGGTGGCTTTGTAACATATGGCGCTAATTATCAGGTTGTACCGCTAGCAATAATTGAACATTTAAATAATCACAATTTATATACGGTTGAATCGCAGTTACCTAAACAGGGCGATGCAGTAAGTGTAAATAATAATTCGTTTAAAAATATAGACGCAATATACAAAGAGCCAGACGGCGACCTACGCAGTATTTTGTTAATTAACTTGCTTAATAAGCAGGTAGAAATGAGCGTAGATAATACAGATATTGAATTTGGTTAAGGGTTTTGTAGGCGTGTAGCCTACTAGCATGGTGTTTATAAATATAGGTAATTCATCAGTAAGTAGGAACTGCAACCTAGGGGCGGAAGCGTGCCCGAAGGGCTAGACAAGCTCGTAGACGCACAGCTTGCTGGCGTTTAAAAGCAACGCTTTTACGATGTTAACTGCTTTGTAAAAGCATAAGAAGTTGTGCCCCTAATATAAGTGAGCTCTGCGACGAACTGGAACGTGAAGCGTGCCCGAAGGGCTAGACAAGCAAAAGTTTTGTAGGTTGGTTTTTTACCTAAATGGTAAAGTAAAAAATTATTATCACCACAGAGAAAACAAGAAGAAGTAAAGGAGAAAATACTAGAAAATAGTATCTTTCCTCTGTGTAGCGCGCAGCGCTTCGGTGCTCTCGGTGGTCAAAATTGTTTTGTGTTTAGGTGTTGAACCGAATTATTAAAATAAATAAAACCTTATTATCACCACAGGGAAGACAAGGAGAAGTAAAGGAGAATTGGTTTTAGACTAATTCATTATTTTACGCTCTTCTCAGTGTAGCGCGCAGCGCCTCAGTGTTCTCGGTGGTCAAAATTGTTTTATAGTTAGGGTTTGTACCTAATCAAAGGAATAAAACATTATCATCATTGTGACTAGTAAATAGAAAAAATTTACTCTGTGTAGCGCGAAACGCCTAACTGGCGTACAAAATATGTGCAACTAAAATAATTAGTCTATATTCCAAAGTGACAAATTTGCAAAGGATCGCCATGGAAGACTTACTAACTCAAAAAGTAATTGGTTGCGCCATTGAAGTACATAAAAACCTTGGGCCAGGTTTATTAGAATCAAGCTATGAAAACTGCCTAGTATATGAACTACAGCAAACAGGTTTATCAACAAAAAGCCAAATAAAATTACCAATTAAGTATAAAAACACAACCATTGATGCAGGGTATAGGCTCGATATATTAATTCCAGAGCAATTAATAATAGAAATAAAAACAGTTGAAAAATTATTGCCAATTCATACAGCACAGCTAATAACATACTTAAAGCTAAGCGGCATAAAAACAGGATTACTCATAAACTTTAACCAAGTAAAGCTTATTGAAGGTATAAAGCGAATAAGCGTTTAATATAAAAGTGCAAAAAAGTTAAAATATCGCAAAATAAAGTCAGCCCTGTTTGCTACCTACATTTTGTAAAACATTGAGTAAGCTTAAATACTTATTTAAAAGAAAGCAGTAATTCAAAAGCGCGTTTCGGCTTGCGCGAAAAGCCCTCTCATGCTTTAATTACCGCACAAAAATACAAGTACTCACCAAGGTCGGTGAGGAACAAAATATTTAAAATAATTTTGGGATTCTACAATGGCGTTAAGCTGTAAATCACTCATCACCTCACTCGCATTACTATCAGTTACCGGTTGCACCATAGTACCAGGCAGCCATTTTGAAGGCTTAGAATCTGGCGAGCAAACACAAAACCTTGAGCAAGATCTCGAAAAAGTAAATATTCAAATTATCGACTCGACGCTAATTAAACAACAAAAACAAGCACGTGCATCTGCAAAGCCAATATCGAACACCACTGGTGTAAACGTAAGCAATTACGAATACAAACTAGGTGTAGGTGACGTACTAACCATAGGCGTATGGGATCATCCCGAACTTACAATACCCGCAGCAGTACAACGTACCGCAGAGTTTGATGGCTTTCGCGTACAAAAAGACGGCACCATTACCTATGCTTACGCGCCAGATATTCCTGCAGCAGGACGTACTATTAGCGAAGTACGCGAAGACCTAGTTAAACGCCTAAGCCGCGTAATTGAAGACCCGCAAGTAGACATAAAAGTAGTAGGCTTTAGAAGCCAAAAAGCCTACGTAACCGGCGAAGTAAACAAACCAGGCGTATATCCAGTTACCGAAATACCACTTACCCTAATTGACGCGCTAAACCAAGCAGGTGGCCTAACCGAGGCAGCCGATTGGCGCACAGTAACGTTTACTCGTGGTAACAAAACAGAAACCATACAGCTCGACAGCTTTTATTCACAGGGTGATATTTCGCAAAACCGTTTACTGCAACACGGCGACATAATTCATGTAACGCGTAACGACGCACAAAAAGTATTTGTACTGGGCGATGTAAAACGTGCAGGCTCTATTGTATTAAACCGATACGGCTTAAACCTAGCCGAAGCACTTAGCGACACCGGTGGCCTAAACGAAACCACAGCCGACGCCAACGGCGTGTTTGTACTGCGCAAAAGTAACGTAGAACAAACAGGTGTTATTGCAAACGTATACCAGCTGCATGCTAAAAACATTACTGCAATGGTATTAGCCGAGCAGTTTGAGCTGCAACCGCATGACATTGTATACGTAACATCGGCACCATTGGCCCGTTGGAACCGCGTAATAAGCTTATTATTACCGTCGGTAGCTACCGTTGATAACCTAAACGACATAAATAACTAAGGCGCATAGCAATGTTCGATTCTGTATTAGTTGTATGTGCTGGTAATATTTGCCGCAGCCCTACCGGTGAATATGTATTAAAGCAAAAGCTTGAAGGTAAAAATATTAAAGTGTCGTCGGCTGGTTTAACTGCGCTTGAAGGCAAACCGGCTGATGCAAAAGCAAAACAAATTGCGCAAGCACATGGTGTAAACATGGACGAGCACCAAGGCAGGCAGTTGTCGTCTGCACTTGTTGCGCAAAATAGCGTAATACTGGTTATGGAAGAACGCCATTTAAACGATGTACACGCACGTTACCCCGAGGCACGCGGAAAAACATTTTTACTAGGTAAGTGGATTAACAACGCTGAAATACCCGACCCATACCGCCAAAGCACCGAAGCATTTGAGCACGTTTACACATTAATCGATAGCGCATGCAGCGCTTGGCAAAAGTATTTATAAGGAATGGCTAATTTAATGAATACCCAGCCTGAAAATAAAAATAAAAACACCGCACAACCCACACAAGAAATCGATTTAATGGCACTGCTAGGCGCATTACTCGACCGCAAATACTTTATAGCAGGCATAACGGCACTGTTTATGTTTATAGGTGTGGTTTATGCGATATTAAGCACGCCAGTTTACCAAGCCACCGCCATGATACAAGTGGAAGACGGCGGCGCATCGGTCCCCGGGTTTGACGACATGGCTGGCATGTTCGAAAGCACATCGGCTGCGGTAACCGAAATAGAACTCCTTAAATCGCGCAGTGTAATTGGTGAGGCGGTAGATTCACTAAAGCTAGACATTGTAGCCGAACCAAAACTATTCCCGTTTATTGGTAACCGTGCGTACCGTAAGTTTACCCCAGTGGAAGAGGGCGATTTAGCCGAACCAAGTTTTGGTGCAAGCAGTTATGCATGGGGCGGCGAAAGCATAAACATATTCAGGTTTGACGTACCCCGCACAGCGGTAAACCAAGAGTTTGTACTTGTAGCACAAGCAGGTAATAGTGTGGCGCTTTTAAATGATGATGGAGACCAAATACTGGCCGGTAAAGTAGGTGAAGAGCTTACTAAAGGTAAATTTAACCTAACAATACGTGAGCTTAATGCGCGCCCAGGTACCGAGTTTATAATTACTCGTAAAGACCGATTAAATACAATACTCGATTTACAAGCAGCTATTGGTGCAAGCGAAAAAGGTAAAGACTCAGGCATAATCAATTTAAGCCTACAAAGCACAAAACCAAGCTACGCCGAAAAAGTGCTAGATAAAGTAGCCGCTATTTACGTGCGCCGTAATGTAGAGCGCAACAGCGCAGAGGCACAAAAGTCGCTTGAATTTTTAGAAGTACAATTACCTGAAATTAAAAAACAGCTTGAATACGCCGAGCAACGCTTTAACGACTACCAAATAAAGCGCCAATCAATAAACATAACGCTTGAGACTCAAGGTGTGCTTGAGCAAGTAGTAAAGCTTGAAACAAAACTACAAGAGCTAAACCTAAAGCGCTTAGAGCTGGGCCGTAAGTTTAAAAAAAATCACCCTGCATACCAAGGTATAATTGAGCAAATACAAGCGGTAGAAAGCCAAAAAAATGAACTCATTGGCGAAGTGGGGAGCCTGCCTGAAACCCAACAAGAGCTACTACGCCTAAAACGCGATGTTGAGGTAAGCAACCAAATTTATACCTTGCTTTTAAGCAAAACCCAAGAGCTTGACATAGTACGTGCTGGTACCGTAGGTAACGTACGTGTTATAGACTACGCCGAGGTAAATACCAGTAAACCAGTTAAGCCTAAAAAAGCATTAATAGTGGTAATGGCAACCATGCTAGGTGGCATGCTTGCAGTGGCTATTGTACTTATACAAAAAGCCATGCACAAAGGGGTTGAAGACCCAGCTGAAATTGAAGGCCTGGGCATACCTGTATACGCAAGCGTGCCCCACTCAGACTATCAAGATAAACTAACCGGCTTTACAGGGCGCAAAAATAAAACAGGTAAAGCTAAAAGCCTACTCGCGCTTGATAACCCAGCCGACCTTTCAATAGAGGCCTTGCGTAGCTTACGTACCAGCTTACATTTTGCGATGATGGAAGCTAAAAACAACATTATTGCTATATCGGGCCCAAGCCCAGGTGTGGGTAAGTCGTTTATATCGGTTAACTTGGCGGCAGTACTCGCACAAAGCGGCAAAAAAGTACTCATTATTGATGCCGATATGCGCAAAGGCTACTTACAAACCCAGTTTGGCTTAAAGTGGGACAATGGCTTAAGTGATTACCTTTCGGGCCGTTTAAACTTAACACAAGTAACCAAGCCAACTAAAGTTGAAGGCTTAAATGTAATTACCCGTGGGCAAATACCGCCAAACCCGTCAGAGCTTCTAATGCACAGCAACTTTAGCAAACTAGTTGAAGAAGTAAGCGCAGTATACGACATAGTAATTATAGATACCCCACCAATACTTGCAGTAACCGACCCGGCTATAGTGAGTGCGCATACGGGCACTACGCTATTGGTAGCACGTTTTGGCCAAAACCACTTGCGTGAAATAGAGCTTACACGCAATCGCTTTGAACAAAACGGTATCGACGTAAAAGGGCTTGTGTTTAACGGGGTGGTTAAAAAAGCAAGCAACGCCTATGGCTATTACGGTTATTACAACTACGAATATAAATCAGATAAATAAAAAGAGCAGTACATGAACCTGAAAGTAGGTACACCCGATATGAATGAAGAGCCTGTTAGTAATAATCAAGAACAGCTAAAATCGATATTCATAACTGAAAGCTTTAAATCAAAATCAGAAGCACTAAAGCAAAGTGTGATTTATGTATTTTGCCCAGAGGAGTGTGCAAGTAATATAGGTGAAATTATTGATGATTATTCATTCGATATAATAATTAACGACTACAGTATTACTGATTTCACTAAAAAAGTAGTATGCCATTATCAAAGTGCACATTTAAGTAAGCAACAACGTAAGTTTTTAGTTAATGCCACTGAGTGTGGTGCATGGGTTGAGCCTTTAGTAAGTTATTTAGACGACAGGCTAAAATATACAGAAGTGCGTTTACTACATAGCAGTTATTTTTTGCACCAAAAAGCATTTTCTATTTTATCGAATCAGCGAACTCAAGTGGCAAAGCGTTGTGTAGATATTGTGAGTGCTATTTTACTCCTTATAATCACTATTCCATTTTCAATATTTGCTGCTTTGTTTATTAAATTAGAAAGCCCAGGGCCAATATTATTTAAGCAAAAGCGTACCGGCCAATATAACAAACAGTTTGAAGTGTATAAATTTCGTTCTATGCGAAACGATGCTGAAAAAAATGGAGCTCAATGGGCTTCAAAAAATGATGCACGCGTTACTAAAGTAGGTAAATTTATTCGTAAAACACGCATAGATGAAATTCCACAACTAATAAATGTTATACAAGGAACTATGTCGATAGTTGGGCCAAGGCCCGAGCGTGAAGTATTTATAAAAGATCTAGAAAAAGAAATCCCCTATTATCGCTTTAGGCACGCAGTTAAGCCAGGTGTAACGGGGTTAGCACAAGTGAGCTACCCATATGGGGCATCGGTTGAAGACGCTATATGGAAGCACAAGTATGACATTCATTACATAAAACATCATTCAGCTTTACTGGACATCAAAATTTTATTAATGACAGTACGAACAGTTATATTTGGTATGGGCCGCTAAATGAGTGAGGAACAACCATTAGTTTCTATAATAATGCCTGCTTACAATGCAGAATCACACATAGCCGAGTCTATAGAGTCTGTTATTAGCCAAACTTACAGTAATTGGGAGCTGCTAATAACAGATGATCGTTCTACCGATACTACTCAGAAAATAATTAATGAATACGCAATTCAGGATTCGCGAATAAAACTGTTCATAAATGAGCAAAATGGCGGGGCTGGTGTTGCACGAAATAATTCAATAAAGCAATCAGTTGGTCGTTTTATTGCGTTTTTAGATGCAGACGACCTGTGGTTACCTGAAAAGCTTGCTACTCAAATTAGTTTTATGCTGAGTAATAACTACGCATTTACTTTCACTGGATATCAAAAATTAGAAAGTGAAAACCTAAAGGGTACTGTTACGCCACCTCAATTCACAACTTATAATAAGCTACTTAATAGTAACGTAATTGGTTGCTTAACCGCTGTTTATGATAGCAAAGTATTAGGTAAGCATTACATGCCTTTAATTCGTAAAAGGCAGGATATGGGGCTTTGGCTAAATATATTAAAACAAATACCTAAAGCTTACAGCATTCCGGATATTTTAGCTTTGTATAGAGTTGATTCCGGTATGACTCAAAATAAATTTAAAATATTAAAATGGCAGTGGCATTTATATAGAGAAGTTCAAAAATTAAATATTTTAAGGTCTACAAAGCATTTTGTAGTTTACGCCTTAAAAGGCTATCTGAAATATAAAAAATAAGTGAAATGATGGAAAATATACTTAAACTCATAGGTCGAACAAAAGAGCTTTTTTTAAAAGACATATCACAAAGCGAAACTGAGCTAACAAATGTTGTAACAAACTCTTCATTTCTAGTATTAGGAGGCGCAGGCTCAATAGGCCAAGCTGTCACCAAAGAAATTTTTAAACGCAACCCGAAAAAGCTGCATGTTGTCGATATTAGCGAAAATAATATGGTTGAGTTGGTTCGCGATATACGAAGTTCATTTGGTTACATCGAAGGGGACTTTCAAACTTTCGCGCTCGACATTGGCTCAGTTGAATACGATGCATTTATAAAAGCAGACGGGCAATATGATTATGTATTGAACTTATCGGCACTTAAACATGTGCGTAGTGAAAAAGATCCATTCACGTTAATGCGTATGATCGATGTAAACGTGTTTAACACTGATAAAACTATTCAACAATCGATTGATTGCGGCGCAAAAAAATACTTTTGTGTATCTACCGACAAAGCAGCCAACCCAGTTAATATGATGGGAGCGTCAAAACGCATTATGGAAATGTTTTTAATGCGTAAAAGCGAAGAAATCGCTATTTCTACAGCTCGATTTGCAAATGTTGCTTTTTCAGATGGCTCATTACTCCATGGCTTTAATCAGCGGTTACAAAAACAGCAACCAATAGTCGCACCGAGTGATATAAAACGCTACTTTGTTACACCTCAAGAATCGGGTGAGCTATGTTTAATGTCATGTATTTTTGGTGATAACCGCGATATTTTCTTCCCGAAATTGAGTGAAGCGTTACACCTGATTACATTTGCTGATATTGCTGTTAAATACCTTCAAGAACGGGGCTTTGAACCGTATTTATGTAAAACTGAAGACGAAGCACGTGAGTTAGTAAAAACGCTTCCAGCTCAAGGTAAGTGGCCGTGTTTATTTACTGAAAGTGACACCACAGGCGAAAAGGACTTTGAAGAATTTTTTACCGACAATGAAACATTGGATATGGACCGCTTTGAAAATTTAGGCATTATTAAAAATGATGCAATTTTCGAACAAGAATTATTAGCCGAATTTGAAGAAAAAATTACTCAAATGAAAACTAATAAAGCTTGGACAAAAGACGAAATAGTTTCGCTTTTCTTTAAAATGATTCCTGATTTTGGGCATAAAGAAACAGGCAAATACCTTGATGGTAAAATGTAAGTAGGCAAATATATCATGACTAAACAGCTTGTTTCATTTGTGAAAGATCTCTACCAAACCAATGAGTTCATTCCTCTACACGCACCGACTTTTTCAGGTAATGAACAAAAGTATGTATCAGAAACGATAAGCAGTACATTTGTATCAAGTGTTGGTAAATTTGTAGACGATTTCGAAACTCATATTGAAAGTTACACTGGGACCGCAAAAGCTGTTGCTACTGTAAATGGCACTGCAGCCTTGCACGCAGCGCTGTATATGGCAGGAGTTAAAAATAACGACATAGTTATTACTCAAGCCCTTACTTTTGTAGCAACTTGCAATGCATTGCATCATATGGGAGCAGAGCCTGCATTTGTTGATGTATCACCCGTTAGCTTGGGGTTATGCCCAAAAGCTTTGTCTGCATTTTTAGAGCAACATGCAGTATTAACTGAATCGGGCCCTATTCATAAAACTACAAAGCAACGTTTTCAGGCCGTGGTTCCAATGCATACATTTGGCCATCCTATTGAGCTTGATGAGCTAATTAGTGTTTGTAATGAATGGCAAATCGCTTTAGTAGAAGATGCAGCAGAAAGTCTTGGATCTTTTTACAAAGATAAGCATACCGGTACGTTAGGTGACTTTGGCGCAATTAGCTTTAATGGTAATAAAATTATTACCACCGGTGGTGGCGGTATGGTTTTATGCAAAACCTTAGCGTCGGGGCTGCGCACCAAACACATAACTACAACAGCTAAAGTGCCTCATCCGTATGAATTCTTTCATGATGAAGCTGGATTTAATTATCGTATGCCTAACTTAAACGCAGCACTTGGTTGCGCTCAAATGGAAAGCCTTAAAGCATTTGTAGACAATAAACGTCACCTTGCACACTTATATGCAGATTTTTTTAAAGATACTGACTTTAAATTTGTTACTGAACCTAGTTACGCAAAATCAAATTATTGGTTAAACGCAATCATTTGTCCTAATCAAAGTGAACGAGAAAAACTATTAAAACAGAGCAATATTGATGGTGTAATGACACGCCCAATATGGCAGTTAATGCATCGTCTACCCATGTTTAAAAATGCATTAAAAGGCGATTTAAGCCATTCAGAGTTTATAGAGGCTCACTTAGTTAATATACCTAGCTCTCCGGTTAAAAGTTTAGGCAAGTTATAATGACAAAAAAAATAGCTGTATTTACTGGTACTCGAGCAGAGTATGGGCTGTTGTATTGGCTAATAAAAGATATTCAAAGTGATCCAGAGCTTAAATTGCAGTTATTAGTCTCAGGCATGCATTTATCATCTGAATTTGGGGAAACTTATAAACAAATAGAGCAAGATGGTTTTACCATAGATGAAAAAATAGAAATTTTACTCTCATCAGATACGGCCGTTGGTACCGCTAAAAGTATGGGGCTGGGTGTACTTGGATTTACTGATGCATTAAATCGATTAAAGCCTGATGCCTTGGTCATTTTAGGTGACCGTTTTGAAGCACTTGCAGCTGCTCAAACAGCAATGATTCTGCGCATCCCTATTTTACATCTACATGGCGGAGAAATCACCGAAGGTGCCTATGATGATGCTATTCGCCACGCCATTACTAAGTTGAGTTATTTACACGGAACCTCTACTGAGGAATATCGACAACGTGTAATACAACTAGGTGAAGTACCTGAACGGGTTAAAAACATTGGTGCAATAGGCCTTGATCACTTAGCACGTAGTGATTTTATGAGCGTAGATGAAATTGGCAAATCATTAAGTTTTAATCTGAAACAGCCTTACTTTCTTGTTACCTATCATCCGGTAACGCTAGGTGAAGAGCCTCCAGAGCAAAGCTTTATTGCATTGCTCAATGCACTAGATGAGTTTAAAGATCATCAAATTATCTTAACTTACCCGAATGCAGATGATGGTGGTCGCCGTATAATTCCAATTATTGAGAAGTACGCTAAGCAACAGCCTGAAAGAGTGAATGCTATTCCATCACTTGGTCAAAAGCGTTATTTAAGTGCTGTTAAGCATGCCGCTGTAGTGATTGGTAATTCATCAAGTGGCGTAATCGAAGTACCGTCCTTTAATGTACCCACTGTTAATATTGGCGTTAGACAAAAAGGGCGCTTAGCGGCTAAGAGTGTATTGCATTGCGACTCCACAAAAGCAGCTATAAAAGCGGCTATAACAAGTGCTCTTAAAGGTGAATATAAAACCCCAGCCGAAACAATAATAAATCCATATGGCGCTGGTAATGCAAGTGCTCAAGCAATTCAAATGCTCAAATCTTTAGAGTTTGAGCCGAGCAAACCTTTTTACGATTTAAAGTGAGTACATCTATGACATTAATTATTGCAGAAGCGGGTGTTAACCATAATGGTAGTGACGAGTTAGCTTTTTCACTTGTTGACGCTGCGCATCAAGCTGGTGCCGATATAGTTAAATTTCAAACATTTAAAGCTAAAAATTTAGTGACTGAAGATGCACAGCAGGCAGAGTACCAAATTACTAATAGTGGTCAAAAAGAGTCTCAGTACTCAATGCTAAAGCGATTAGAGCTAAGCTACGAAACGCATCATAAGCTAGTTAAACATTGTAATGATTTAGGCATAGAGTTTTTATCTACAGCGTTCGATTCAGAAAGCCTTTCGTTTTTAGTTGGTGACTTAGGCATCACACGATTAAAGTTGCCATCGGGTGAAATTACAAACGCACCATTAGTACTTGAGCATGCTAGAACGGGATGCGACCTCATTGTCTCCACAGGAATGGCTACATTATCAGAAATAGAGCAAGTGCTATCAGTCATTGCCTTTGGTTATATAAACCCAGAAGGTAATCCGACAGATGAAACATTACAATCAGCGTATTTTTCTGAGCAAGGTAAGCAGCTACTAAAAGAAAAAGTGACACTGCTACACTGTACTACAGAATACCCAGCTCCTTTTGGCGATATAAATTTAAATGCAATGGATACAATGAAGGACGCATTTAAATTGAAAGTTGGTTACTCAGATCACAGTGAGGGTATAATTGTACCGGTTGCAGCTGTATCTAAAGGTGCAGTTTTAATTGAAAAGCATTTCACAGTCGATAAAAGCCTACCAGGTCCCGACCATAAAGCATCGCTAGACCCGGAAGAATTAAAAGCAATGGTTGATGGTATTCGCATTGTTGAAAAGGTGCTGGGAGATGGTATTAAAGGGCCACGTCCGTCGGAAGTTAAAAACAAAAACGTAGCGCGTAAAAGCCTTGTAGCTGCAAACACGATCACCGCTGGTGAACTGTTTAGTAAAGAAAACCTTGCAGTGAAGCGACCAGGTAATGGTTTAAGCCCATTAAAGTATTGGAATTATTTAAATAAACCAAGTGTAAAAAGTTATACGGCTGGTGACTTAATAGATGAGTAACCCTGGATATTTAATTTTAGGTGGTGGCGGGCATGCAGCGGCACTTGCCGAAATATTAATTAAGCAAAAAAAAACTATAATAGGTGTTGTGGCACCTGAAATTACTGCGGGGCTTAAAATTTTTGATTCTGTACCGCAATACTTGAATGATGATGATGTATTAAAATTTTCAGTAGACCAGGTTCTGCTAGTTAATGGTATTGGTGCAATGCCGCGACAAACACTAAGAAAAAAAATCTATACACGTTTTTCTGAGTTAGGGTATACATTTGCAACCATCATTGCAGATTCTGCTGAAGTATCAGACTACTCAAGTATAGGGTGTGGTGCACAGGTAATGAATAATTGCGTAGTAAATATTGGCACTGTAATAGCGGAAAATACGATAATAAACACTTCAAGTTCTGTAGATCATGATTGTAATATTGGCGCACATTGTCATTTAGCTCCAGGGTCAACTTTAAGTGGTCAGGTTATAATTGAAGGTAACGCTCACATCGCCACCGGCGTTAATGTTATCAATAACATTACGATTGGTGAAAACGCCATAATAGGAGTGGGTGCGAATATAACTAAATCAATCCCATCAAACTCTATTGTTTATGGTGCGCGTTCAGTAATTAAAAATTTAGGTGAAACGGATGACAATTAACTGGCAAAAAGTAGTAATAGGGCCTTCAACTTCAATAAAAGAAGCATTAAGAGTTATTGATAAAGAGGCTTTAAGGGTGGCTTTAGTTGTTGATAAAAATAAATTAGTTGGCATGGTAACTGACGGCGATGTACGTAGAGGAATATTACAAGGAATAGAGCTTTCTGCATCAGTAAGCGAAGTAATGAATACTAATCCCATAAGTGCTAATGCTTCATTAAGTAGTTCCGATTTAAAAGCCCTAATGCAGTCACGTAAAATATTAGCACTCCCTATAGTTAATGATGATGATCAACTCGTCGGGCTTAAAACATTATACGATACCCTTGTCATTGAAAAACGTGAAAACCCAATATTTATAATGGCGGGTGGGTTTGGTACTCGTTTAAAGCCACTAACCGATAATTGCCCTAAGCCTATGTTAAAAGTAGGTGGTAAGCCCATGCTTGAAACGCTAATTAATAATTTTAAAAACCATGGGTTTTATAAGTTTTATATTTCTACCCACTATTTGCCAGAGGTAATCATGGATTACTTTGGTAACGGCGATAATTTTGACGTTGAAATTACGTATGTGCATGAAGAAACACCTCTTGGCACGGGTGGTGCACTCTCACTACTCCCAGATAATTTACCAAAAGAGCCATTAATTATGATTAATGGTGATATTTTAACGAATGTCGATTTTTCTAAAGTGCTCGACTTTCATGTTAAGCAGGCTAGCGATGCCACCATGTGTGTGCGTGACTATGAGGTCAAAATTCCTTTTGGAGTAATTGAAGGTGAAGGGCATGAAATTACAGGCATGGTAGAAAAGCCAACATACCGGTACTTTGTCAATGCAGGTATTTATATAGTGTCTAATCATATTATTAATTCGCTTTCAAAAAATGAACGATTAGACATGCCAAGCTTATTTGAAAACAAGCAAGTCGAAGGACTCAAAACATTAAAATTTCCCATCCATGAGTATTGGTTGGATGTAGGTCGTCATGATGATTTTAAAAAAGCACAAGTAGACATCCATGAGTTAGGTTTATAAATGAAACCAAAAGTATTAGCTGTTGTTCCAGCACGTGCTGGAAGTAAACGTCTCCCTCAAAAAAACATTAAATTATTAAATGGTTTACCGTTAATTTCGCATACTTTTGAGGCTATAAAAAAGTCTCAATATATTAGTGCAACTATTGTCACTTCAGATTGTTCAAAAGTGTTAGAAATAAGCAACCATTACGCTAATACCTACCAATTAAAAAGACCTGCAGAGCTTGCATCTGATACAGCTAGTTCACTTGACGTATTGCTACATGCTGTAGACTTTGCTAGCAGCATTGACGAGTTTGATATTATTTGTTTATTACAACCTACCTCCCCATTAAGGACAGCTCAGGATATAGACGCTGCAATAGCTTTATATATTGAAAAACAGGCTAAAGGGGTTGTATCAATGACTAAGTGTGAGCATTCACCACTTTGGTCTACTTCTCTTGAAACAGGCAGTGATTTTAAAGAATTTATAAAAGGCTTATCAAATACTCGTTCACAAGATTTAAAAGCGTTCTATCAACTAAATGGAGCCATTTATTTGATAGAGAGAAAAACTCTTTTAGCAAGTAAAAAGCTATTTTTAGATAATGATTATTATCCTTTTGTTATGTCTCCTGAAAGCTCAATTGATATTGATACAAAACTGGATTTTATGTTTGCAGAGCTTGTACTCAAAGAGAGATAAAATGTTAGCAATAATAGAATCCCCCTATCAATTACAAAATAGTATCTCTTTGTTTGATACATTAGGTATAAAAAATAAAGATAGAAAAATATTAGTTAGAGATAACGGAAATAAAACACAAAAAAAACAGTATATGTTAAATAAATTAAATGCAGATGTAATGTTTTTTTATTTACCAGCTCGAGGAATAAAAAAAATTCCATTACTAATATACTTTTATTTTAAGTGTTTTTATTTACTGTTATCGGCTAAAAGCTTAATTATTGGTGATGCTCGTTCAATTGTTTGCCGCCCTTTAATTAAACTTTCAAAATACTTTGATAAGACAATTTATCTAGTAGATGATGGTTTGTATTTATTATCTCATGTTACTAAGTTAGAGGAAGTAAACTGCACTATTTATACCTCACTCCCTATACAGGAAACTAAAGACAGTAGCTTTGTTGTTCTAAAAAAAGAAATAGCCAAATTTAGTGATTACGAACGCAATAAAAGTGTTTCTTTTATTGGTCAGCACTTAGTCGAACTAGGCTTTATTAGTGAAGATAAATATATATTTGAGCTAAAAAAAATTATAGACCTTTATAAAGGTGAATACATAAATTTCAATTACTATATGCATCGCTCAGAATCGAAAAGTAAAATTAAACAGGTAGAGGTAGCTGGATTCAATGTGATTTCTTTACCTACTAGTATAGAAAGTTACTTTTATGAAAATAAAGCACCAAAAGGCATTTTTATTAGTTTTTATTCTACGGCACTTCTAAATATTTTTAATGCGCATAAAGGCTCTGATTTTTACTTCATTAGTAACTTGCTTACTTTGCCCAGTGATGAAGTAATAAATTCAATTAGTATATGTCAAAACGTTATGAAGTTAGCAGGAATTTGTGAATTGGAAGTACAAGAATGAAACGATTTATATATACTTTATTAAATAAAATGAGAATTAAAAGCTTTGAGGGAAAAGTGTTTGTTAATGGCTTTTCAATTTTGTCAAAAAATACGAAACTAGGTAATAACTGCCATTTTAATGGCATGCGAATCCGAGGTTCTGGTGAGGTTGTTATAGGCGATAACTTTCACTCTGGTGGTGGTTGTAAAATAATAACCTCTTACCATGACTACGATAATGATGACTACATTCCTTATGGAAATAAAGTAATACATAAAAAAGTAGTTATAGGTAATAATGTATGGATAGGTGATGATGTTTTGATTTTGGGAGGGGTTAATATTAATGATGGAGCAATTATACAAGCAGGTTCTGTTGTTACGTCAAATATAGGTTATTGTGAAATTGCAGGCGGATCTCCGGCTAAATGTTTTAAAAAAAGAAATATTCAACATTACGAACGCCTTTTACTTCTTGAAAAGTTTAAATAATGAAGTTACCTATATTTAATCAATTTATACAAAAGGTTTTTGGATATCTATTCTTTGATATATGTATTAAATTAATGCCTTTTTTAATTCTGCCATTTTTTGCTCAAACATTAACAGTGACGGAATTTAAAACTGTTTCTTTATATATATTGTTAATAAGCTTCTTCCTTACTTTATTACCACTAGGAGTGAGTACAAAAGTACTGATTACCCTTACAGATAATAACGCTAAAAAGCTAAACATTCCCAGTGCATTATTACCATCTTTTATTGCCGCTTTTACTGTTTCACTTCTTAATTTTATATATGGTGATGGGTTTTTTCTTTCGAAGGAGGAAATTTTTTACTTAATAGTAATAGGTTTTAACTTATCGATTGGTCAAGTTATGGCTGTTAGATTTCAAGCTGATCAAAAGAGTATATTTTATGGGGTTATAATGCTTTCTCTTCAAGCTTGCTTTTATGTACCTCTAATAATTTATTTTTTCATTTATGGTAATCATGTTAATGAAATGTTTTTTATTATTTGTATTCTTACTCAGGTATCATTGCTTTTATTTTTTTATATATTAGAAAGAAAAGCAGTGGTATCAAGATTTAGAATGAGCTTTAAAGATACTCGATTATATGCAGTGTTTATATCTTCTATAATTATTCATATATTAGTTAATTCAATACGATTTGTATATGACAGATACTTTATGGCATCAAAAGCTGATGATTCTAGCTTTGTCTATTATAATGTTGCGATACAAGTGGCTATGATTCTAAGTGTTTTATGTGTTTCAGGTAATAGGTTTTGGGCATCCTTTTACTTTTCAAATAAAGCTAAAGTTACAAAGAAGCATTATTTTATTTGTGTTTCTATCTTATTATTACTAACTATAGTTGTGTACTTTATTGGGCTTATATACATAACTTATTTTTATCCAGTTGGTTATAGTGAATCACTTAAAATAATGCCAGTGTTGTTAATTTCTTTTTTTATGCAAGGTTTGTATCTTATTTTTTCAGCTAGATTGTATATTCTAAAGTATTATAAATTAATAAATTTATCATCTTTGATTTCCTTAACTTTATCAATTCTAACCATGGATGTACTTTTTAAAGAATTTGGTAGTTATGGGGTCGCTTTATCATTATCTTTGTCATGGTTAAGCCTACTGTTTTTTAGTCAGTTTTTTAGTTTTTATCTCATAAAAAAGGAAAGTCCTAGTGGGGTTTTATAGAGAAAATGAGTTGTATAATGGAATTAATGTAAGGAGCCATGGAAATGTTTTTATTATTTCTTTGTGCTTTTACTTACCGAGTACCGCTTTGCTACCTGCTTTTTTTTACTATTTATTGCCTTTTCTGCTTTTTTTTATAGGTGCTATAGAAAGTAAAGATCAAAAAATAGCAAAATATACTATCTTCCTCCTTTCTTTTTCATTGATATTTAGTTTAGCAAGTTTGTTTTTATTTTTTGGTGATATAAATTTTAGAGAGAACTTTTTACCAATACAATTATCGCTTTTGTTTTCTTTTTTTTGCGCTCTTTACTTAAATGAAAGAGTAGCTAAGTTTATGATTTTTTTTATTATGCTTGAGGTGGTTTGTGGCTATATTCAATATTCACTAGGAGTTAAAAGCTTTTTTATTACTTCACAAGGTTCCGGCTACGAGAGTGAATTGCTTTATTACAACCGGGTCTTCGGTTTATCTAATAATAGCTCTTCTTTTGCAGGTAATGCATTAATAGCGTTAGTTCTATTTGAGTTTTATTTCGCGAATAAAATTAAACTTCCTTTAAAGTTATTATTTTATACGATGGTTTTATTTGCTCTCGTTGTTTCATTTTCGAGAAGTGGGCTTGTTGCATTTTTTGCGTATTTTTTCTTTTTTGCCCTTAAAGCACTTAAAAATAAAAATGTACTCATTGGTATCATTTTTTTCTCTTCTATATCCCTGGCTTTAGCACTTTTTTATGATTTTTCAGCTGTTTTTGATCAATTCACAAGAGGTAAAGGTCAGGTTGAAATATCTGGTAGAGATGTAATTTGGTCTAACTATATACAAGTTGCCTTTGATAACTTTTTCTTAGGTAACTTTGGTTTTAGAAATTATCTTTCTTTCGATTTATATGGGGAAATGCACGCTCATAACTCGTATTTAATGATTTTTTATATTGTTGGAGGTGTTTCGTGGCTTATTTTATTTTTACCTCTATTAGCCTTATTGCTTTTAAGAAATGAAAAATTATTTGTTTTAATGCCTTTAATAATATATTCAGCAGCACAATATTTTTTATTTTGGGGTGCTAGTCTGGCTGATATTGCTTTTTTTGCTGTGTTATTAAGTCACATGAGTAAGCCCGATGATTAGTAAAGGTTAATTTGACTAAGTCTTAAATTTTTTGGAAGTGTATAGAATGTTTCTTTCTTGTTTCGAGCATTATGCCAGCCTATAGCTACTCTGACTATCTTAGTGAGTCTTTATGAAGTATATTAAACTAGAGTTATACGCACTTGGAGCTAACTATAGTGTAGTGGTTGACTGATTTTTGCATTGTTTTAAAATCCTTGTATATAATTTCAGATCCATTCGGTGCTGAACTAGCATTATAATGATATGGTCTAACATTATTGTAATATCCGTTGATATAATCACTTACACTATATTTAGTGTCTTTTAAGATTTCATATCCAACTTTTAGCATTCATTCCGTCTTAAAGCTTCTAAAAAATCGCTCCATTGGCGCATTATCCCAGCAATTTCTGCGCCTACTCATACTTTGTTTGATTTTATAGCACCATAAACGGTGGTGATATTTCAAGCTTGTATAATGACTACCCTGGTCTGAATGAAAAATGGTTACTGACGGTTTTCCTCTGCTTTCATACGCGAGTTCAAGCGCTTTTAACGTTAAATTAGTATCTGGTGATAACTACATTACCCAACGACTTTGCGTGCAAATAAATCAATAACGGCGGCTAAATAAGCCCAGCGATTGCTTGTCCAAATATACGTCAAATTACCACACCACACGGTATCTGGCTCAACAACAAACTGTCTATCAAGCAGGTTTGGGGTTTCAAGGTGCTCATTATTACCCCTTTTATATTGATGTTGTGGTACTTGGCAGATCCTAGCTTTAGTTTAACCATTAGCTTAGCGGTGCGATAACGGCTTAATTCAAAATAGCGCCACTATTAAAACCATGGTTGAAAAACCGGATTCAGATAAAGCACCATCAAACCTTGCTGTAGTAGGGCGTTACGTATTAAGTAAAAACATCTTGCTATTACATGCCAAAATGCCTGTAGGCACTGGCGGTGAAATACCGTTGTCGGATTCAATTGATGAGCTAATGAAGCAAGAAACAGTGGAAGCGCTTCACATGAGTGGGCGCTCGCACGACTGTGGTGATAAGCTAGGTCACATAAAAGCGATCGTTGAGTACGGCACGCGCGATGCTAAGCTCGGCGACGAATTTAGTAAATACTTAACTACGCTTGTGAATGATGTTGAGACACAAACTAATAATGTCGTTAATCTATAATAATATTCGTTTAAAGTTTGATACTATGAGCTGCTAAGCTATTTAGTATATAGTAAAAAACTGTTATGGCGCGGCTTGAAGTCGCGCTTTTAACTTTGCAGCCCTGCTTTATTTTAAATAATTTAAAGTGATTAAATATAAAGGAATAATCATGTCACGTAAGTATTTTGGTACCGATGGTGTAAGAGGTAAAGTAGGCACGTCTCCTATAACGCCCGATTTTGCAATGAAACTTGGCTGGGCTGCGGGTACTGTGTTGGCTTCAAGCGGTACTAAAGAAATTTTAATTGGTAAAGATACACGTAATAGTGGTTATATGTTTGAATCTGCAATGGAAGCCGGACTTTCTGCTGCGGGTGTAAATGTAGCTTTTGTTGGGCCAATGCCAACGCCAGCTGTCGCATACTTGGCCTCAACTTTTAGGGCCGATGCTGGGGTGGTTATTAGCGCTTCGCACAACCCATTTTATGATAACGGAATTAAATTTTTTAATAATTTTGGCACTAAGCTCAATGACGAACAAGAACTTGAAATAGAAGCCCTACTTGAGCAAGCATTAAATAATGATGCGATGCAATGTGTAAGCTCAGAACGTTTAGGCAAAGCTAGGCGCATAAATGACGCTGCTGGCCGCTATATTGAATTTTGCAAAGGCGTATTCCCTAAAGATTTAACGCTTGAAGGCTTAAAAATTGTTGTTGATAGTGCTAATGGTGCTGCGTATCACATTGCCCCGAATGTATATGCTGAGTTAGGCGCTGACGTTATTAGTATTAACGATAAACCGAATGGTTTAAATATTAATGAAAAATGTGGTGCAACTCACCTAGATAGCCTTCAAAAGGCGGTTATAGAGCATAGTGCTGATTTAGGTGTTGCACTAGATGGAGACGCCGATAGGCTTATGCTTGTTGATAACAGTGGCACTGTTATCGATGGAGATCAAATACTTTATATTCTTGCAAAAGCGGCAAAACTGCAAGGTAAAATGGATGGCGGTGTAGTTGGTACGCTAATGTCCAACCTTGGTTTAGAGTTGGCGTTAAATCAATTAGATATTCCGTTTAAGCGTGCAAAAGTGGGTGACCGCTATGTTGTTGAACAGCTTAAACAAACAGGCTGGAAGTTAGGCGGTGAAGGCTCGGGCCATATTTTACATTTAGACCATGCATCAACAGGTGATGGTATTGTTGCATCGCTTTTAGTATTAGCAGCGCTTATGCAGCAAAAGCAATCGCTACAGGAGTATGTTGCGGGCATGAAAAAGTTACCTCAGGTACTTTTAAATGTGCATTTAACCCAAAATAATGCGGATGAAATATTAAATACCAGCTCAGTGAAGCAAGCAGTAAGTGAAGCCGAAACCATGCTTGCCGATAAAGGGAGAGTTTTGCTTCGTAAGTCGGGCACTGAGCCACTTATAAGAGTTATGGTTGAGTCAACAGACTCGACGGCCTCTCAGGCACAGGCGGAGCATATAGCTAAAGCTATTAAAGCGTTACTGTAAAAAACTCATTTTTATTTCGCGGTTTTTGTCGCGCAAAATTTCATTTTTCATCTTTTACCCTTTCATTTTAAGTCAGGCATAATCATGTTTATAGGTTAAGCTTAATATCTAATAGATGATATTAAGTAACTCTGGTAAAATTAAGCATATTAATTACCAATGAAAACATTAAAGGAATAACATGAAAATTGCCGTGGTAGGTACGGGCTATGTAGGCCTTTCAAACGCTATGCTTTTATCGCAATACAATGAAGTGGTCGCACTTGATATTGACGAGCAAAAAATAGCATTACTCAATAATAAACAATCGCCTATTGTTGATACTGAAATTAGCGAGTTTTTAACGCGCAGTGATTTAAATTTTACAGCGACTACCGACAAGGTAGCTGCCTACAAAAATGCTGATTACGTAATTATAGCAACGCCAACAGACTACGATGTTGAAAATAACTACTTTAATACTAGCTCTGTTGAAGCAGTAATTAAAGATGCTATGGCGCATAACCCTAATGCGGTTATGGTGATTAAGTCGACTATTCCAGTAGGTTTTACTGCCGATATTAAAAAGCAATTAGGCGCTGAAAACTTAATATTTTCCCCAGAGTTTTTACGTGAAGGCAAAGCCCTTTACGATAACTTACACCCGTCACGTATTGTTGTAGGCGAGCAAAGCGAACGCGCCACTATTTTTGCAAACTTACTTAAGCAAGGCGCTATTAAGCAATATGTTGAAGTGTTATTTACTGACTCAACTGAAGCTGAAGCTATTAAGTTATTTTCTAATACTTACTTAGCTATGCGCGTAGCGTACTTTAATGAGCTTGATAGCTACGCAGAGGCACACGGTTTAAACAGCAAGCAAATTATACAAGGTGTTGGGTTAGACCCACGTATTGGTAACCATTATAACAACCCGTCGTTTGGGTATGGTGGCTACTGTTTACCAAAAGATACTAAGCAACTGCGTGCTAACTACCAAAACGTACCAAACAATATTATTGGCGCAATTGTAGATGCAAACACCACCCGTAAAGACTTTATTGCCGATTCAATAATTAAACGCAGCCCTAAAATTGTGGGTGTTTATCGCTTAGTAATGAAAACGGGTTCAGATAACTTTAGAGCCTCGGCCATTCAGGGCATTATGAAGCGTATTAAAGCCAAAGGCATTGAGGTGGTTGTTTATGAGCCAGTGCTTGAAGAAAACGAGTTTTACCATTCACGCGTAATAAAAGACTTAAATGAGTTTAAGCAAATATCTGACGTTGTGGTTTCTAACCGTATGGTTGAAGAGCTAAGCGATATTGTAGATAAAGTATATACGCGTGATTTATTTGGTAGCGATTGATTAAGATATTAGTCATCAGATATCAGTTATTAGATACTGCTTTAAAAGCCGCTTAAATCTAGGTTGATGCGGCTTTTTTGCTAAAATTAGGAAATTATGAAGTATTTAGTTACAGGTGCTGCGGGTTTTATTGGTGCAGCAACGTGTCAAAAATTATTGGCTGCTGGCCATGTGGTTATAGGTATAGATAACCTAAACGATTATTACGATGTAAATTTAAAGCTTGCACGCTTGGCGCAGTTTGAAAGCCACGATAATTTTACGTTTATTAAGCTTGATATAAGCGAACGTGCAGCAATGAGTGAGTTATTTGCAGCTCAGCAGTTTGATAAAGTAATACACTTGGCTGCACAAGCAGGTGTGCGCTATTCAATAGAAAACCCAGACGCCTACGCCGACTCTAACTTAGTAGGGCACTTAAATGTGCTTGAAGGGTGTAGGCATAACAATGTTAAGCACCTTGTTTATGCGTCGTCTAGTTCTGTTTATGGCCTAAACGAAAAAACACCATTTGAAACAACCGACAGTGTTGACCACCCGGTATCGTTTTATGCGGCAACTAAAAAAGCAAATGAGCTAATGGCTCATAGCTATTCGCATTTATATAGTTTACCTACCACAGGTTTACGCTTTTTTACGGTTTATGGCCCATGGGGTCGCCCAGATATGGCGCCGTATATTTTTACTAAAAAAATACTCGACGGCGACACCATTGATATAAACAACAATGGTGATATGTGGCGCGACTTTACTTATATTGACGATATTGTAGAAGGTGTTGTACGTGCTGCCGATGTTATACCTAAAGCAACCCCAAGCTGGCGTGTAGAAAGCGGCTCGCCAGCTACAAGCTCAGCTCCTTATGCGGTTTATAATATTGGCCATGGTAGCCCAATAAACCTTATGAAGTTTATTGAAGCCATTGAAGCCGAGCTTGGTACAGAAGCAAGCAAAAACTTCCGTGAAATGCAAGCGGGTGATGTTTATAAAACCTATGCCGACACGCAAGACCTGTTTAATGCCACGGGCTATAAAGCCCAAGTTGGTGTTAAGCAAGGCGTTAGCGAGTTAATTAAGTGGTATAAAAGCTTTTACAAGTAACTTTATTGCTAAGTAAACACTGCTTTTTAAGCGGTGTTTACTCTTTTATAGTTAAAAGATTAAAAATCTTCTATTCATCTTCTATCTACATTTAATCTGTTAGTTTAAAAATAATTAATTTAAAAAATAAAGGACTACCCATGAAAGCTGTAATTCCTGTTGCTGGCCTTGGCACGCGTATGCTACCCATGACCAAAGCAATTCCTAAAGAAATGCTCCCTATTGTTGATAAGCCACTTATTCAGTACATTGTTAATGAATGTGTAGCTGCAGGCATTAAAGAAATTGTGTTAGTTACTCATAGCTCTAAAAACGCGATTGAAAACCATTTTGATACCAGCTACGAGCTTGAAGCAACGCTTGAAAAACGCGTTAAACGCACACTGCTTGAAGAAGTCCGCTCTATTTGCCCAAGTGATGTAACCATTATGCACGTTCGCCAAGGCGAAGCTAAAGGTTTGGGGCATGCTATTTTGTGTGCAAAGCCCATTGTAGGGAATGACGATTTTGTAGTTGTGCTACCCGATGTAATACTTGATGTGTACACGGCTAACCAAAAAACAGAAAACCTAGCCGCTATGATTGCACGTTTTAATGAGGCAGCAGCAAGCCAAATTATGCTTGAGCCTGTGGCTATGGATGATGTAAGTAAATACGGTATTGCCGATATTAATGGTGTGCAATTAGCTCCTGGCGAAAGCGCTAAAATTAAAACTATGGTTGAAAAGCCGGATGTTGATGCTGCGCCTTCAAACCTTGCTGTAGTTGGCCGCTATGTATTAAGTAAAAATATTTGGCCATTACTTGCTAAAACCCCAGTAGGGGCGGGTGGCGAAATACAATTAACTGACTCTATTGATGCATTAATGACGCAAGAAACCGTAGAGGCATTTCATATGAGTGGCCGCGCGCACGACTGTGGCGATAAGCTTGGTTATTTAAAGGCGATTGTTGAGTACGGTATGCGCGATGAAAAGCTGGGTAAAGAATTTGCACAGCATTTAAATACATTGGTTAATGGTGAAAATGCGCCAACACTTAACAATGTGGTTAATTTGTAAAAATAGCTTTAGTTATTCTAAAATTATAAAACCGTGTTTAATTTAAACACGGTTTTTTTGTTTTTTAGACAAGTTTTGTATTTGGTTAATAAAGTGAATAAGACATTATTATCACCACAGAGAAGACAAGAAGAAGTAAAGGAGAAGATACTAGAAAATAGTATATTTCCTCTGTGTAGCGCGCAGTGCTCTCGGTGGTCAAAATTGTCTAGTGGTTAAATTTTTTACCTAAATGGTAAAGTAAATAAAACATTATTATCACCACAGAGAAGACAAGGAGAAGTACAGGAGAAGATACTAGAAAATAGTATGTTTCCTCAGTGTAGCGTGCAGTGCCCCGGTGCCCCGGTGCCCTAGGTGGTAGAAATTGTTTTGTGGTTAGGTTTGTACCTGATTTATAAAGTAAATAAAACATTTTTATCACCACAGAGAAGACAAGGAGCAGTGCAGGAGAAGTCATTTTAAACAAAGTGTATTGTATTGCGCTCTTCTCAGTGTAGTGCACAGCGCCTCAGTGCGCTCGGTGGTAGAAATTGTTTTGTGGTTAGGTTTGTACCTGATTTATAAAGTAAATAAAAATATTATTATCACCACAGAGAAGACATGGGGAAGTAAAGGAGAAGATACTAGAAAATAGTATGTTCCCTCTGTGTAGCGCGCAGCGCCTCGGTGTGCTCGGTGGTAATTAAATCCCTAAATTATCTTAACGTAGGGGTGAAGCTTGCTCACGCAAAAGGTTGTTAATGTGACTATGTATAAATTAAACGCGCCAGCAAACAACGCGCCTACAAAAACAAGCTTGGGTACTCTGCTGGTCTTTAGGAAGTTTAGTTTTGGATAGGTATTATATCGCTTTTGAAAGCGCGAAATAAATTCGCGCTTTCAAATTTAAAAGCTAGCGGAGAAAGCGATTCTTGAAAATGCCTCGCCATACACATCTTTACCTAGGTAGAGCTCAGCGCCTAGGCTTTTAGCGCCCCAAATAGGTTTGTTTAATTTACGTATATAAGCTGTTTGGAGTTCGTAACTTGTATTATAGCCGTCATATTTATTTTTAAGGCCACGTAACGTTGTATTCAAGCCCTCTTTAGCACTAAGCTGCCAATGCCAGTTAATACTCATCGATTTTGCTGGAGTGTAGTCTGTATAGTCGTGCTCATCCCCCCCCCAGTGGCCAATTACGTTGCCTGAGTTGCGGTTACCGTCTAAGTATAAACCGTTAGCATACCAAAGCTTTTGCCAATTACTGTGTTCAAAACGCAAGCTGTGATTGTTTGCAACGAAGGGTAAATAAAGCCCAAAACTATAAGCATTATTACGAGAGCCACCGAGTGTGTCTTCAAGGGCTATTTCACTATAAATCTCATACGGTAAATTAAATAGGCTGTTATTGTATTCAAAGGTGATTGATCCTAACTGATCACCAAGCTCAAAGTTTTCACCAAATTCATCAGCATCGTTGCTGCCTACGTTATCTTTAGCGCCGGGTGTAAAAAAACCTTCAGCAAAATCTTTTAAGGTTACGCTACGCGGCCCCCCACCAAATTGCATTAAGCGGCTTAGGCCAATAGTTAAGTTATCTGTTGCTGCAAAACTAATATGCAAGCCGTATAAGTAAGGCTTGCCAGGTTCATATACTCTTTCTACACCACTTTGTTTGCCTTCTTTTAAAATTCCACGCTGCTCGGTCATTTTACTAATAAACATGTCGTACCGAATATTAAAGCTGGTTATTGGTTCAACATTACTTATGGTTATTGACGGCGTTGTTTTAGCGTGTGTGCTTAATAGCATGGCGCTGTCGTTAAAAGGTGAATACCAATGCTCACGATAGCCTATATCGAGTTGTGCGTATTTATTACCGAGGTAAATAAAACTTTGGGTTGGGAGTATTTCGTTTTCGTTTGCAATGCCTGCCACGCTTATACCAAAGTAACGGCCAAAGTTAGCGTAAGCGCCACCTTCAACAATTAAGTTGGTTTTAGTTGTTTGCCCGCGTTGATTGGGTAGTGTTTTGTTTTTTGTACCAGCAGCAAGGGTTGCTTTAGCAAATGTGCCTGCATCACTTTGTATATACGGGCTTATTTGGTACGACAGAGTTTGGTAAAGCTCTGGGTAACTATGCCTTATGGTTTGTAGTACGTTGTATATATCATGCGCTTTATAGGGCTTGCTCATAATGTGGGTATTTTTACTTACCGCTAAAAGGCGCTCTACATTATGCTCTAACTCTGGTGCTTGGTTTAAAGGTAGATATGGCGATACGCCTCCCTTTGCTAAAGCGTTTGCACTTAATGCTAATGCTATAAGTAACGATGTTTTTTTGAGCATAATTATTCCGTTTGCCAATTTTTATAGTAAGTAAATACGTTAATGCGAGGTTAGCAATAAATACGTTAGTAAGAAAGAAAAAAGCGTTTATAGGAAGTGGTTTTAAGTTGCTAGTTATAAGGTTGAAGTTTCTAGATATTAGTTGGCAATTATAGATGTTAGTTTTCAGTTTAAGTTGGCGGCAGTTATTAGAATAACCATTAAGGTTTGTATTGATGAGCGTTATTTACAAAAGTGACTTATTCACCACAGAGAAGACAAGGAGCAGTGCAGGAGAAGATACTAGAAAATAGTATATTTTCTCTGTGTAGCGCGCAGCGCCTCGGTGTCCTCGGTGGTCAAAATTGTTTTGCGGTTAAACTTTTTACCTAAATGGTAAAGTAAATAAAATATTATTATCACCACAGAGAAGATAAGGAGCAGTGCAGGAGAAGTGATTTTAAAACCAATCAACCGTTGCGCTCTTCTAAGTGTAGCGCGCAGCGCGTCGGTGCCCTCAGTTGTAGAAATTGTTTTGTGGTTAGGTTTGTACCTAATTTATAAAGTGAATAAGACATTATTATCACTACAGAGAAGACAAGGACCAGTGCAGAAGAAGTGATTTTAAAACCAATCAACCGTTGCGCTCTTCTCAGTGTAGCGCAGCGCTTCGGTGTTCTCGGTGGTAATTAAATTCCTAGATTATCTCAACGTAGATACAAGACGTGAAGCTTGCTCACGCGAAAATTGTTAATAAAATATGTGTAAATTAAACCCGCCAGCAAGCAAGGCGCCTACAAAAAACGCGCCGTAGTGTATCGAGAAAAGTAACTTAAACCAATTGGCTTTGGTTTTCTTATTCGCTTCTCTTTGTGCATTATGTTTTTAAAAGCCGATTATTCACAAAGAGGGTAAGAGACGCTGCGCTTTAGAGGGTTGGATTATAGTAGTGGCGTTACGCCGCGCTTTTTTGTGGGGTGTTGTATATTTGGGCTGGTACTGGTCTTTATACTTTGCGTGAAGCTTTCTCACGCAAAAGGTTGTTAATGTGACCATATGTAAATTAAACGCGCCAGCAAGCAAGGCGCCTACAGTAAATTAGCCGCGGCGCTATACAGTGTATAAATGAGCATTCCAACTCGTATCTTAGCGTATGTTGTGTGAAAAGTTTGTATTTATGCTTTTAATAATAAAGCTGCGCCCATTAGCAAAGTCCACTATGCTATGGGCTATTCGTTATTTATATTTTTTAGGATTCATCATGATTGAGCAAGGCCAAAACTTACCAGAGGTTACACTTACGCAGCTGACAAGCGAAGGTATGCAAACGCTAACTAATAAAGAGTTGTTTGATGGCAAAAAAGTGGTTTTATTTGCTGTGCCTGGGGCGTTTACGCCAACGTGTTCAAATGCGCATTTACCTGAATTTATTACGCTTGCCGATAAAATTAAAGCAAAAGGGGTTGATGCTATTTATTGTGTGTCGGTTAACGATGCATTTGCAATGAAAGCATGGGGCGACTCGCAAAACGCTGAAGAAATTTTAATGCTGGCCGATGGTGATGCAAGCTTTACCAAGGCACTTGGGCTTGAAAAAGACACCGCAGGCTTTGGTGGTATTCGTTCTTCACGTTACGCAATGATTGTAGATAACGCGGTTGTTACTGGGCTATTTGTAGAAGCAGGTAAAGAGTTTACAGTAAGCCGCGCAGAGCATGTTTTAGAAAAGCTTTAAGGCTGCATTTAGTTGTCAGTGTTTAGTTATCAGTTATTAGAAGTCAGTTGTCAGTTGTCAGTGGTTAGTGGTTAGTGGCTAGTTATCAGATAGAAGTTTTTAGATATTAGTGATTAGATGTCAGTTATTAATAAATTTTAGATTTATTTTAGGCGAATTTAGTTAGCTATTTGTTATTTATATATTTAAAACTAAGCTAGTAAAAATGTTATGAACAAAAGTAAGACTAATGAATTTTGAAAATTTAGATGTATGGAAACGTTCTGCACGTCTCAGTGTAGATATTTACAGGTTTACAGCAGATATAAAAGACTATGGGTTTAGAGATCAATTAACACGCTCAGGCCTTTCAGTACCCAGTAATATCGCAGAAGGTGTGTGTAGAGAAATTTATAAAGAGAAAAGTAGATTTATAGATATAGCTAGGGCTTCTCTTGCAGAAGCTAGAACGCAGATATACATAGGCACAGAAATAGGTTACCTAAATAAGTCAACAAGCCAACAATGGATAACAGAAACAAAAGAATTAGCTGCCATGTTAACAAGCCTTAAAAATAAGTTTGATAACAGTTAACCTTAGAGTGTTTAGCTATTCATTCTTCGCACTGAAAACTGAAAACTGAAAACTGAAAACTTTTTCAAAGCTCAAACGGCGCTACGCCGACTGCTTTCATTTTGTAACCTACCTGCGCTAATTCGCCTGACCAGGTTTCTGTTGTAATGACACCGGTGACGACAATGGCATCGTAAAGGCTTTCGATTGGTACGCCGCCTTTTATAGTTACATGCACAAGTTGGTTAGGTGGTGGCGGTGGTACATGTATGCAGGCGCCAAAATACGGTACTAGTAAAAATTCGGTGATTACTTCGCTATCGCCCTCGAGTGGTACAACAAAGCCGGGTAAGCTAACCGATTGCCCATTTAGCTCTCTTACTACGGGGGCATCTAAATCGGGTTGTACCCAGTTTTGATCGCTGCCTTCGTGGTTCGCTTGCGCTTGGGTATCTATTTGCACATGACCTTTAGGGATTAAGTCTTCCCAAAAAATTTCTTTGGGTGGATTAGCATTACTTGTAAAGGTGATAATAGCTAAGCTTAATACACATAAGGTATTAAAAGCCGTTTTAAAAAGTGTCATAAAATTCCTGAAAATTATGTTTTTATACTCATGCCGTCGCTGAGTGAGTAAAAATAAGCACGAGTGGCTGGTATTAAACCAATAATAAAACCCGCCGCCATAATAACGCCTATAAGGGTGAGTTCATAGCGTGAAAGCATGGCTATATTTACACTAATGCCGGCATGGCTTTGTAGGTAGTCGGCTCCTAAAAATAGGGTGCAATAAAATAATGCACACCCAACCACGCATCCTAAAAATGTTGTAAGCAACGACTCCATACTTATAAGTGTAAATAGTTGCCAAGGCCTTGCGCCAACCGAACGCAGTATAGCAAGTTCGCGACGGCGTTGATTAAGGTTTGCAAGCAACGTGGTTAGCATACCAAGCAGGCTTACTAGCACAACAACAAATGAGAAAAGTAGCAGTATTTTTTCAACAATGGCGAGCATTTCCCATAAGTCTTTTAGCGTAACGGTTGGCATAATGGCTAATAAGGCCTCTGGCTTGTACTGATTTATGTTGCGCCTAATTTGTAGCGTGTATAAAGGCGAATCAAATCCCATTAAAAATGCAGTGATTTGTTTTGGGTGGCCAATTAAGTTGTTATGCTCATCGTGCTCATCGTGCTCATCGTGCTCATCGTGCTCATCGTGCTCATCGTGCTCATCGTGCTCATCGTGCTCATGGCTTGCGTTACCGCCATGAATTAAATCAATAGCGGCGAGCGGTATATGCAGTGTTTTATCGACCGGTGTGCCTGTTGGATTTAAAATGCCGACTACTTCAAACGGGTTGTCGTTGTGATGATGAAAACTGGTATTGCCCATACCATGGGATATTATAATGCTATCGCCCAGTTTGTAGCCTAGTTTTGTAGCTACCTCGCCACCCAATACCACACCGTGAATAGTGCTAAAAGGGTTGCCTGCACTAAAACTCAAAGGTTGTTTTTTAGCAAAGCGGTAATGGGTAAAGTAATCGGGTGATGTACCTAAAACAGCTTGGCCTTTGTGGCTGTCGCCAAGGCTAATGGGAATGCTCCACTTTACCCCGCGTTGGCTTGTTATGTATTTGTAGCTTTGCCAGCTTACGCCATTATTGGTGTGGCCAATTCTAAATACCGATGAAAGCAGTAATTGAATATCGCCGGTGCGTGCTCCTACAATTAAATCGGTCCCTGAAATAGTATTGCTAAAACTGCTTTTAGCATCAACTCTAACACGTTCAATACTTAGCAATAACATAACGCTTACGGCAATGGTAAACAGCGTTAAAACAACACTTGCACGTCTATTTAATAAGCTTTTAAAGGCCAGTTTTGTAAGGATCATAATGCCCCCTGCAAACTTACTAAGTCGATTGAGCGATTAAATAGCGGCTTTAAGTTTTCGTCGTGACTTACAAATATGAGTGTACTGTTTGCATTGCTCGCTTGCGCAAACAATAAGTTAATAAAGCTTTCGCGGTTTTGTGTATCAAGGGCTGAGGTTGGCTCGTCGGCAATTATAATTTCAGGGTTACCAATAAATGCGCGTGCGGCAGCTACACGTTGTTGTTGGCCAATGCTTAGTTCTGCCACATTTTTAGTATGGTATTGCTCGGTTAAGCCCAGTGCGTTTAATAGCCGGGTAGCCTCATCATTTAAAGTAGTTGAGTGGCTTAATGCTTTTTGTTGGCGCTTTTTTGAAAATTGGCAGCCCAGTATTACGTTTTCAATAGGCGATAAGTAAGGAAGTAAGTTAAAGTTTTGAAAAATAATACCAATGTGGTCAGCTCTAAATATATCTCGCTGGGTGTTACCTAGGGTATTTAAGGTGTGGTTTAATAACGTGACATTGCCGCTGGAGGCTGTATTTATACCGGCCAATAAGGCTAGTAACGTTGATTTACCCGAACCACTTGGGCCATGTAAAAAAACGTGTTGGCCTTTTTCTATATTTAATTTGCTAATAGTTAGCGTGGGCGTTTTATCGTTTTTATGCCATTTAAAAGTAACGTCATTAAGGCTTATCATTGTTTGGTTTACCATTTCCAATAATTAAGATTTTTGCGTGTTTTAAACTGCCTAATAATATTAAACGGCTTAGGTTTTAGTTTATCGTCACTCAGTAAAAACTCATTGGTTGCAGCGACTACTCGCTCACTTGACTTACCGTCTGTGTATGGATGCAGCTGTTGGCAATAGCTTTCTATATTTTGCATCAATGTTTTAGGGTAAGTAAAAGCAAGGTCTAACGCGTCTTCTAGCTTATTTGGATCTGTTACGTTTAGTAAGTGTTTGTCTGGGGCGTTATTACAAAAGGTCACCACCGGCTTGCGTTGCACTATAAACATTAAAAGTACCGATGAGGTATCACATAGCATTACATCGGCCGACTTTAACAAGGGGACTACGTCGTCGGTTTCAATAAACGTTAAGTTTTGATTACTCAGCGCTTTGTATTTATTAACAAGTTCAAGCGGCATTTTAGGATGAAACTGCATTAATATGCGCCACTTTCCTGTTTCGCTAAAGTGTTTTATTTGCTCGTAAAGTTTAGGTGCAAGTGATAAACGTTTTGAAAAAGTAGAACAAATTAAAAGTGTAGGGCGAGTGTCGGCTTTATTGGTGTAAGTTGTTTGCAAGTCACCGGTAAACAAGCGGTCGAGCGTTGGCCAGCCCGTTTCGGTTACTTTAAAATACCCCAGCTTTTTTTGTAAGGCTTTAAATGGCGCTGTGGTATTTGGGCCTTGCGTGCAGTAAAGGTCAAAGCAGCCCCTTGCTTTTAGATGGTCGTTGTTGCCTTTTTTATCAAGTTTTCCGGCGTCAAAACCATGAAACACACCGACTTTAATACCCGGAAAAAACGTAGGAATCAAATTGGCAGGTGCGAATGTAGCGTCGGGTTTCCAGTTGTGAATATCGTCTATTGAATTAAGGCGTATTTCATCGGGTGTTAAAAAGTTAGGGTTTACTGAACTACCTTGTAAAAACCAGCGCACTTGCCCTCCATTCGCTAATATGGCCGCCTGAATAGGTCTCAAAATTGCGTATGAATAATTTTGAGATATATACATTAAGTACTTTTTATTTTTGGTGGTGGTTAGGTAGTTCAAGCTAGCTCCTCGACTCGTTAGCATAGCCAGTTTACCCGATTGTGACAGCCATATAAATATTCTTGGTGAATCTCTTAACCAAAGTTCAGGCTATTTAGTTTTTAGCCCACGATTGAGCTTTGAAGTTGGCTGGATTATCATACCGCACATAACCCCATACTCTACTTTGCTCATAGAGCATCCCTAACCCCGGAGATAGCATGACTAGCTATAAAGTTTTAGACGTAAACGATGATTTACCCATTCGAACCAAAGGTGAAGTACACAGTGGTAAAGTCCGTTCAGTTTATTGGCTAACAGGTGAAGACAGCGCGCGACTCATAAAAGAAAAAGAGTACAAAGTACCCGCAGGTACCGAGCTGGCTATTATGGTTATTTCGGACCGCATTTCTGCGTTTGATTGTATTTGGCAAGGTGAAAATGGTTTAAACGGCGTGCCAGGTAAGGGTATAGCGCTTAATACGGTTGCATCTTACTGGTTTAAGTTATTTGATGAGGCAGGCCTTGCTGGTAATCATATTGTTGATATTCCGCACCCGTATGTATGGATAGTACGTAAAGCAAGCACAGTTAAGGTAGAGGCGATAGCGCGCCAATATATTACCGGTAGTATGTGGCGTGATTACGCTAAAGGGACACGTAACTTTTGCGGTATAGCGTTGCCTGAGGGCTTAAACGCGAACCAAAAATTAGAAAACGTACTAATCACTCCGTCAACTAAAGGTATTATTGAAGGCGTTGCCGATATTCCGCCAGTAGACGATGTAAACATTACCCGCGAAAATATAACTAACAACTTAGATGTGTTTAATTTTAAGTCGGCAGACGACGTATCTAAATACGAAAAACTGTTAGTAGAGGGTTTTGGCTTAATTAGTAAAGAGCTTGCCAAGCTTGACCAAATTTTTGTAGACACTAAATTTGAATTTGGTTACGTAGAAGATTTAAATGGCGCACAACAACTCATTTATATTGATGAAGTAGGTACACCCGATTCGTCGCGCATTTGGGATGGTGCTGCATACCGAGAAGGTAACATTGTTGAAAACTCTAAAGAAGGCTTTCGCCAGCTGTTAATTAATAATGTGCCAGAAAGCGATGTATTACTAAATAAAGATCGCATGGCTGAGCGCGAAAAATTAGCAAAGGAGTATATTTTACCTGAATCAGTTATGCTTGAAGTGTCTAATACTTATGTGGGCATTGCTAGCAAAATTGTTGGTGAAGCAATTACTATTCCTGAGGATCCGCGCCAAGAGGTTATTTCTATTTTAGATGCTGATTATGGCTTAATTGTAAAATAGTCATGATTTAGTATTGAAAATCCCAGTAGCTTATTTTTATTTTTAGTTACTGGGCTATATTCCTTGCAATTAACCCCTTTAATTAATTACCTTAACCTAACGTTAATAGTTAGGTGGTGTTATGTTTGAACGTGGTTTGCAAAAAATAACTAAAAGTTGCCGTTTTTTAGCCATGGGGTTGTTTTTTGGTTACTTTTCTAACGCCGCTGCACTGGAGTTGGTAATAGAAGATCAGCACGGTAATAAATTAGAAAATACCGTTGTTGAGCTACATTTTAACGCCGAGCAATTAGCTCAAGCAAACCTTCCATTGGCCACTATGGATCAAGTTCATAAACAGTTTATGCCTGAACTTTTAATAGTACAAAAAGGGCAACAAGTTGATTTTCCTAACAGCGATAACATTCGCCATCATGTGTATTCTTTCTCGCAAGCTAAGCCTTTTCAGCTAAGGCTATATTCAGGCCAACCCAAAGCACCGATTACTTTTGATAATCAAGGCGTGGTTGTCTTAGGGTGTAATATTCACGACTCTATGGTTGGCTACATATATGTGGCAGGTAGTAAGCATGTTTACAAAACAAACAAGCAGGGCAAAGTGACCTTACCAGATAATCTATTACCAATTGAGTTAAGCGTATGGCACGCTTTGCAAACCGCGCCATTGGAGAATAAAAAAATTATTAAATTGAATGCTAAAAATAAACATACCGTTACTGTAAACACATCTACACCCGCCCCTAGAAACACTTTTGGCAGCAAATTTAAGGCTGGTAATGACGCATAGTTTAAAAAACCGAATTACCATACTTTGCGTAGGGCTAGTGTTATTAACAACGCTGGTGAGTGTTGCTAGTTTTTGGTGGTCAACAAGTCAGTTTCAAGAACAAAAAGTAGAGCAAGATATAAGTGTTGCGCAAAACGTTTATAAGCAATATTTATCCTCAAAAGAAAGCTTATTGTTAACTGCAGCTAAGGTACTCACCGCCGATTTTGGTTTTAAGCAAGCGGTTGCAACACGCGATGCTGGTACAATAAGCAGTGTTTTGTATAACCACAGCCAACGGATAGACGCGCAATTAATGTTGCTTATAGATTTATCGGGTCAGCTAATTTCATCAAATTTAGAGCAGGGAGCCTTTGAAGACGACTTGCGCCCTTTACTCGCAGAGCTATTTAACGCACAAGAGCAATCCACATTTGTAGTGTTAAACAATGAGCTTTACCAGGTTATTTTATTACCTGTAAAAGCCCCAAGAACCATAGCTTACAGTTTAGTGGGCTTTAAAATAGACGACAGTGTTGCAAGCGAGCTTAAAAGCCTAACAGGCATGGACGTTAGTTTTGTAGGCAGTGCCGACAACTTAGTTATTAGCTCGCTAGATGCGCGCCCAACGCCATTTGAACCGGTGAGTTATTTTAACAACACGACCACTACAAGAATATTTGGTGAGTACCCAGTTTACCAAAACCGAGATATTAATTTAGCGTCTTTAGCGACCCATCCCATTATTATTTTGTTAAGTGCCGATTTAACACAAAGCTATAGCGATTTTGAAAAGCTATTTTTTACTCTTATCATTTTGTCTATCTTAACTATGTTTGTGGGTGTTGTTACCAGTAGCTTATTGGCTAACAACTTAACAACGCCGCTTTCTCAGTTGGTTGTGATTGCAAAGCAGTTTGCACAAGGTAATTATAACTTTGAGTTTAAAGATAAAAAGCAAAGCACAGAAATAACGACCTTAGTAACCGCGTTCGACAACATGGGTAACGACATTAACAAGCGTGAACAACAAATTAGTTTTCAGGCGCGTCACGATGCGTTAACTGGCTTTTATAATCGTTCTGCAATGTTAGAAGTGCTAGACAACGAATTAAGCGAATCCACCCAATATACGCTTGTAGCAATAGACATAAAGGGTTTACGACATATAAACGATAAGCTGGACCCACGTATTGGCGATGAGTGTATAAAAACTGTAGCATGCAGAATTAGTGAGTTTTCGGATGAGTTCGGTGGAATGCATGCGCGTATTGGCGGCGATGAGTTTTTAACGGTATTTCCAAGTACCGCGGTTAGCGAGAAAAAATGTGGAATAGAGGGGTTAATTGCTAGGCTACAACAGTGTTATACCATTCAAACGTTAAAAATTAACTTACAGTTTAGTACCGGGGTATTGCAGTACCCATCTCAAGGAACCGCCAGTGACGACTTGGTAAGGCGAGTACTTATTGCCGTAGAAAATGCGGCAAATAATCAAAATCATATACATTATTACCAAGATGGCGAAGACGAGGCCCATTTAGATCGTTTAATTATGCTTGATGAATTAAAACAAGCTATTAGCGACGACGATGGTCAGCTGTTTATGACATACCAACCTAAGTTGCATATGCAAACCCAAAAAATAGACAAGGTTGAGTCACTTATTCGTTGGCAACGTAAAGATGGTAGCTGGGTTAACCCTGAGTTGTTTATTGATTTAGCTGAGCGTTCAGGGCTTATTGTTGAGCTAACTGCATGGGTAATAAATACCGTTGTTGCGCAAGTTGCCGATTGGAAGTCGAAGAGCATTGAGCTGCAAGCAGCTATAAACGTATCTGCTCAGGATATTGCGTTTCCGGGTTTTCATGCCGCGTTGGTGGCGACGCTTAAAAAGCATAATGTGGATGCAAGGTTAATCACTATTGAATTAACTGAACGCGACATGATAGAAAACGAAGAAAAGGGCATAAAAGCGCTTAAAGATTTAAAGCAAATTGGCGTTAAAATATCGCTTGACGATTACGGGGTAGGGCAAACATCGTTGGGGCGTTTAAAAATGCTGCCTATTGATGAACTTAAGCTCGATAAGTGTTTTATTTTAAAGCTAGATGCGTCGCAAAAAGATCAATTTATAGTGCAATCGTCAATTACGCTGGGGCATCAATTAGGTTTTTCGGTGGTGGCTGAAGGAGTAGAAACCGAAGAGTCGTTAGCTTTACTCAAAACAATGCAATGCGACCATGCGCAAGGTTACTACCTTAGCCGGCCTTTAAAAGCAGAGTTACTAGAACAATGGCTAGAAGAATACTATGTTAAAAATTAGGTTTTTATTTGCCTGTGTTTTATTGCTAATAAGTTTGCCTATTTTTGCAAGCAGCGGGAAATTATTAGCAACACCTGGCGTATCACAAATTGAAGGTAGCGGCGGCGGCGGCATTGTGCCTTGGGCTCAGCTTGCCGGGTATGCGAGCGAAGATGAATTTTCGGTAAATGGTTTTTGTAGTCGAGCCGATGTAAGCGACTACGCATTAAATGTATGTGGTGCGCAATTAAACTTATTTAATCGAGTGGAGCTAAGTTACGCAATTCAGCATTTTGACGTACCTGCGCTTAACACAGAAATAGAGCAATCTATTACCAGTGCAAAAATACGTTTATATGGTGATATTGTTTACAGCCAATGGCCGCAATTAAGTTTAGGTATCCAACATAAGTCGCTAGATGACGGCACCGTAGCCAAACTTGTTGGCGCAGAGGATACAAGCGGTACAGATTATTACTTGGCTGCCAGTAAGCTTCACTTAGGTGCACTTGCAGGTTATAACTGGTTTTGGAACGTAACAACACGCTATAGCGAAGCGAATGAGCTTGGCTTATTAGGCTTTGGTGGTGCAAATGCACAGAGCAAGTTTTTATTTGAAGGTAGCACCGCGGTATTTTTAAGTCGCGAATTGGCAGTGGGTATTGAGTATCGTCAAAAGGCAAATAATTTAAACTTGAGCGAGCAGGATTGGAACGATGTTTTTGTTGCCTGGATGCCTAACAAAAACATCAGTGTAACAGCTGCGTATTTAGATTTAGGACGTATTGCAGGCGCAGACGATCAAACGGGTTGGTATTTATCTGTCACAGGGTATTGGTAATGAAGTTAATTGCAGTTGGGATTTTATGTGTTGGTATTTTAATGGGCTGTGCAAATAAAGCGCCACCTACTTTATATTACCAAGTCGGTGGCAACGCCGGCATAGAAAAACTAATTGATAGCTTTATTAATCAAATAGGCAATGACGAACAAGTATTTCACTACTTTGAGCACGCAAATATAGCGCATTTTCGTCAAGGTTTTATTTTACATATGTGCATGCTTACCGATGGCCCGTGTAAATATAGTTATGTAGGTGATTCAATGGTAGACATACACACCGGGATGAACATAACAGAAAAAGATTTTAATCATGTTGTTGATTTATTAGTGAATGCCATGAATGAGCAAAATATTTCTCACCCTATCCAGAATAAAATTTTGTCAAAAACGGCGCCATTAAGAGCCGATATTATTAACATATAGCGGATAAACATTATTTTCTGTTTACCTACAATACAAGCCATTAGTTATGTACAATGGATAATATTGTTACTTTATTGTATATTTTTCATGTTTGTATATTTCGACGTCCAGCATATTTATTATTTACCTCAATATATACCTGTAATTGAAAAATTATCACATAGAGGTCATCAATGCGCATTAGTATTTTATAGATCTCAAGAGAAGCAATTTATAGATATTTGCGAGACATTCGCTGTTGAACATTCAATAAAAGCAATTTGGCTGGAAGATAAATCAAATACATTAGATTTTTATCAGGGTGTTGAATGTGATTGGGTTGTGTTTGGTAATGCATTTTTAGACGTTGATAAGCTCAATAATAAAAGTGTATTAATGCAGCACGGCATAGGTCCAAAAAGCTGCTACTACGATGTATCAAACACAACGACTACTGTTCGCTTTGTTGAAGGTGAGCATCGCTTAAAACGGTTAGAAAACTTATACCCAAATGGTAATTTTGTTGATACTGGCTATGCGAAATTAGATCCAATTATTAATAACTCAGTCGAAAAAATTGATTTGGCTAGGTTAGGTTTAGATGAAAATAAGCCAACACTTTTATATGCCCCCACTTTTTATCCTAGCTCTATTGAATGTATGAACGATGACTTTCCAGAGTATTTTCCCGATTATAATATCATTATAAAACCGCACTTTTTTAGTTTGTCTAAACCTCGTTATAAAAAACAAAAAAATAAAATCATGCGTTGGCAAAAATATAATAATGTTTATTTAACAAGCGAAAGCGAATTTAACTTAACGCCTTTTTTAGCCATTGCGGACATAATGTTATCAGACGCGTCATCTGCTATATTTGAGTTTGCAGCTCTGGATAAGCCTGTTGTATGGTGTGACTTTTACAAGTTACGATGGAATTATAGAGGCATATTTTCTTATCGTTTTAAGGCACGGCTTGATGAGGACATAAATTATTTTCACAAAATTTGTCAAAGGGCTGAACAATTCAGCGATGTGGTATCTGCAGTTCAATTGTGTGGCTCGGAATCTGAAGAATTCAGATTTAACCGAAAAAAAATTATTGAGCAGCTTGCAGGCAAAATAGATGGCAATTGCGCTGAGCGTATAGTTAATTACTTAGAGAGTTATGAATGAAACGAGTTATTACATTTGGTACCTTTGATATTGTTCATGTCGGCCATATTAATATTTTAGAACGCGCTAAATCTTTAGGTGATTATTTAATTGTTGGCATATCATCAGATGCACTCAATATGCAAAAAAAGGGTAGAGCTCCTGTCTACAGTGAAAGCGATAGGGTTAAAATAATTAGCTCTTTACGCTGTGTTGATGAAATTTTTATAGAGCATTCCCTTGAGCTCAAAGGGGACTATATAAAAGAACATGATGCAGATTTGTTAGTTATGGGGGACGATTGGGCTGGTAAATTCGATAATTTTAAGGCGTTATGTGACGTAAAATACTTAACTAGAACACCTTCTATTTCAACCACGGAAATAATTGAAGTAGTTCGTAACCCCTCATAAAAATTTATAAGAGCGATTGTTCAGCACTATTTTGATTAATGCTCCAAACCTTATAAGCCTCATTATTAAAAGGGTATCAAATCAAAAATCTAATAACCTGCCAACAATTACACAAAAGGCTAAATGACCCTGCTCTAGTTTTGTTTGATGCGGGTATGCTGCGCCCTGGTGTTTTAGGCTCTTATAAGCCTGAAGCTATGCTGCCAAACGCAAAGCGGTTTGACATAAAAAATGAGCTGGCAGATAGATCAAACCCGCTACCAAGTACAATGTGTAATGCACAGCAGTTTACACAGGTTATGCAGCAGTCGGGCGTAAACCACGATTCGTTTATTGTTGTTTATGAAGATCAAGGCTTATTTAGTGCTGCAAGAGCGTGGTGGATGCTAAAAGCCATGGGGCACCACAATGTAAAAGTATTAAGTGGCGGCCTTAAAAAGTGGTTAGCTTGCGGCTATGCAGTGCAGCAAGGTTATAGTGAGGCTTTAATGGGTGGTGATTTTGAAGCAAGTTATAACCCAAGCTACTTTATTGGCAGCCAGCAAGTATTAGCAGCAATAGACGATACCAATACTGTATTGTTAGATGCGCGTGCCTATAAACGCTTTACTGGTGAAGAGACCGAACCTCGAAAAGGTATGCGAAGTGGGCATATACCCCAAAGCCGTTCGTTGCCTTTTTTGGATTTATTATCTGATGGTGAAGCAAAATCTTTTGAGGATATAAAAGCAAAGTTTGCATACGCTGTAGGCAATGTACAGCATCTTCAATTTAGTTGTGGCTCTGGTATTACGGCATGTGTTTTAGCTTTATTTGCTGATGAATGTGGCTACAAAAACTTAAGTGTTTATGACGGCTCTTGGAGTGAATGGGGCGCAAGTGATTCATTGCCGATAACCAAAGATGTATAAGCGAAAATACCATAACGAGCAATTTGTGTAGGCGCCTTGCTTGCTGGCGCGTTTAATTTTATATAGTTACGTTAACAACCTTTTGCGTGAGCAAGCTTCACGCCTAAGTGTGGGTTACTTTAAATGTTTATTACCACCGAGAACATAGAAGAGCTGCGCGCTACACAGAAAAATATACTATTACAAGTCACTTCTCCTGCACTGCTCCTTGTCTTCTCTGTGGTGATAATAATGTTTTATTCACTTTGAAACTTTTTACAGTTTGTATCCATACGGGCAGTTTTTACAGCCATTTTTACAACAGGTTCCTCGCTTTAAAAAAAACCATTTACTAAATACCATGTAGCCATTTTGCATGGTGTAGTCGAGTTCTTCAATTAAGTTATCGTTTCCTCTAAATGCTTTTGCAAACGCAATTTGATCTTTAATTGGTTGGGTATATAGCTCTTCAAGGTAGTGATTAATTTTATTTAGTGTACATGGTTGGCACAAACAGCTTGTTGCAGCTGCGTCTAGAGGTAAAATAGCGGGGAGTTGGTTACACCAACATGCGGTCATATTATTTACATTACAGTTAAGCGCTGTATTACATTGGCTGCAGTTTGTTTGAGTCATTTTAGTTCTTATCAACAGTAGAGCGCCAAGAATAACAAATATTATGAATATACAAAAAGCGTTAGCAGAATTTATTACGTTTTCAGTGCAAAGAGCTGATGCAATATCGGTTATTGTATCAACGCCTGCCTATGATCAAGCCCCCTTATATACACTAAAAACAGATGTGTTAGTTGATGTAATCGAACGCTGTTTAAGCGGTGAAATAGACCTAGATGACTTAGAACTTTGGGCTAACGTGATTGAGTCACGAGAAGATGTTGATTGTGCTGAACACGAAGGCGTTATTTATGCGCTAAGCAACAGCGAACAAATGGGCGAGCTTGATCACCAAAAGCTTGAAAAAATACGGGCACTGTTAAAGGATTAAAGTTTGGTTAACTTAAAACCGCATTCAAATTAAATGCGGTTTTAGTATTTTTGACAACGTGTTTACTTATGGTATCCCAAGCAGGTTTCTACTTCGTTTTTAGATCCTAAAATAACCGCTACACGCTGGTGGATAGCGTTTGGTTGAATGTCCATAATACGTTCAGATCCTGTTGAGGCAATGCCGCCGGCTTGCTCTACTAGCATAGCCATCGGGTTTGCTTCGTAAAGCAAGCGCAGTTTATTAGGTTTGTTAGGATCTTTTGTATCGGTTGGGTAAGTAAATACACCGCCTCGGCTTAAAACGCGATGAACATCGCCCACCATGGCTGCAATCCAACGCATATTAAAGTTTTTAGCGCGAGGGCCTGTATCGCCTTCTAACAAATCATTTATATAGTTTTGCATAGCGGGTTGCCAATGGCGTTGATTAGACGCATTAATAGCAAACTCGTTGGTATCTGCAGGTATTGTGGCAAAGTCTTCTGTTAGTAAAAAGCTACCTTGGGTTTTATCAAGGGTGAACATACGCGTGCCTTTACCTGTACTGAGTGCCAACATAGTTGATGGGCCGTAAAGTACGTAACCTGCTGCAACCTGTTTATGGCCAGGCTGCATAAAAATACTTTCGTCTGCTGCATCTGAACCTTCAGGCGCTTCCATAATTGAAAATATAGTCCCTACCAGCGAGTTAATATCGGTGTTTGACGAACCATCTAGTGGATCAAATGCCACAATATATTTAGCATCGGGGTTACCTGCAACGGTGTAGTCTTCTTCTTCAGAGGCAATGGCTTTAACGGTGCCCGACTCCAGTAAAATATCTTTTAATAGCTGGTTAGATAATACATCGAGCTTTTTTTGAGTTTCGCCTTGAATGTTTTCATCAAGTGTTGAGCCCAATACGCCAGAAAGCGCACCTTGGCCAACACGAAACGATATTTCTTTACATGCCGCTAAAATAGTTCGGATTAACGATAAAAGTTCTCTTGGGCAACCATCTTCAAGTAATACTGGAGGGAGTCTACGCATTCTATTTTCCTGATAACGTGTTAAAACCAATCATAATGTGAGAGAGATTAGTTTAGAGCGCTGAATTTCGTCTTAAATATCTGTATTGTTTAAACACCGCCCTATAATGGGGGCACCTAATCGTACCTAAAACGCCAATAACAAAGATAAGATTATGAAAAAAATACCACTACTAAGTTACATATTCTTTACTGTGCTGTGCTCTATCATAACTCAAGCGCACGCAGCAATTAAGTCCATTGATGAATTTACTACACAAATGAACCACTTTCCGGGCTACTACTCGTTTTTTTACGATACCCAAAACGGTAAGGTATATTTAAAAGTAGATAAGTTTGAGCAGCCATTTTTACTGCAACAAAGCTTGCCATACGGCATCGGCTCAAACGATATTGGGCTTGATAGAGGTCAGCTTGGTAACACGCACCTTGTAAAATTTGAGCGCTTTGGCGATAAAGTGATGCTGCGTGCTGTAAATACCTACTATCGTGCAAACACCCAAAATAAAGCGGAACAACAAAGTATTAAAGAAGCATTTGCATCAAGCATATTAGCGGGCTTTAAAGTGGTTGCAGAGGATAAAAGTACTGCACTTATTGATTACACGCCTTATTTATTGAGCGATGTACACGGAGTAAGCCGCACATTAGCTGCGCGCAAGCAGGGTAATTTTAACCTTGATGAATCACGAAGTGCAGTTTACATGGCGCGCTCAAAAGCCTTTGTAAAAAACACCGAGCTTGAAGCTGTATTAACGTTTAAAGGGACAAAACCGGGTGAGTTTGTACGTCAAGTTAGCGCAGACCCGTACGCTATTACCGTACATATGCACCATTCACTTATTGAATTACCTGATGATAACTACACACCCCGTCAGTTTAATCCGCAATCGGGATTTTGGAGCATTGAACATAAAGATTACGCTGCGCCTTTAGGCGAGTCGATGTTTGTCCGTTATATACCGCGTCATCGTTTAGCAAAAAAAGATCCGAGCTTGCCTATTAGCGAGCCAGTTGAACCTATTGTTTATTATTTAGATCCGGGTGTACCCGAGCCGGTTAAAAGCGCCTTACTTGAAGGCGGTAAGTGGTGGAACGATGCATTTAGCGCTGCAGGCTATAAAAATGCGTTTATTGTTAAAGTATTACCAACCAATGTTGACCCGATGGATATTCGTTATAATGTGATTCAGTGGGTGCATAGGGCAACACGTGGCTGGTCATACGGAAGCTCGGTTATTGATCCGCGTACCGGTGAAATATTAAAAGGCCATGTAACGCTGGGATCGCTTCGCGTTCGCCAAGATATTTTAATCGCAGAAGCACTTGCTGCTCCTTATCTTAAAGGTGATGAAGTGGCTAAAAACTTACACGCGATGGCGCTTGATCGCATTCGCCAGTTAAGTGCACACGAAATTGGTCATACATTGGGTATTGCCCATAACTTTGCCGCATCAGTTAACGATAGAGCGTCAGTAATGGATTATCCGCACCCATTATTGAGCTTTAATGAACAAGGTAGGCTTGATGTAACTCGTGGCTATGCAACCGGTATGGGCGTATGGGATACCCAAGTAATTAAATACGGTTATAGCGATTTTACTCATCAAGATGAAAGCGCAGAGCTGGCTGAAATTTTAAAAGAGAACAAAGCTAAAGGTTTAGCGTTTATTTCTGATTCTGATGCGCGTGCCAAAGGAGGCGCTCATCCAACGGCTCACTTATGGGATAACGGCGCTAATCCATCAGAAGAGCTTTTACGTGTACTTGACGTTCGTAAAAAGGCGCTCTCGCAGTTTGGTCTTAATAATATTAAGTCGGGTGTTGCGCTATCTCAATTAGAAGAAAAGCTTGTACCACTTTATTTATTTCATCGTTTTCAAGTTGAATCTGCGGTTAAGTTAATTGCCGGCGTACATTACGAATACGAAACCCGCGGTAATGAGCCTGCGCAAGGTGCAAAGGTTGTTGATAAGCAAGTACAACAAGCGGCTGTAAATGCCATTTTAGCCACGCTTACAGCCAGTAACTTAGTCATACCTGAATCGGTATTATCGTTGATTCCGCCAAAAGCATATGGTGAGTCTAAAACACGCGAAAGCATCGTTGGACGTACTGGGTTAACGCTCGATGCAATGGCTTTACCTGAGGTGGCAGTGCAGCATAGTTTATCGTTGTTGTTAAATCCGCAGCGTTTAAACCGTTTAGCGCAACAACAAGCGCGTAATAACCAGTTTTATAGTTTAGATGTGTTACTAAAGCAGTTATATAGCCATGTTTATAATGTGTCGGCGCCCGATACAATGAAAGGCAAAATAACTCAGCGTATTCAGTTTTTAACGGCAAAAACCTTTGCTGATTTAGTGGCAAATAATAATGTAAGTCCAGAGGTACAAGCGCAACTTCGTTATTACTTAGTCAAGTTAAGTGAAGACTTTAATCAAAACACGATGCTGAGTAATACAAGCACCGGCGAAAGCGCATTTAAACAATATTTAGCGATGCATGTTAAACACTTTTTAGCTAATGGAGAGTGGCCTAATAACTTTAAGGTTCTGCCAATCCCGCCAGGTTCTCCTATTTAATTTTTTAAGGGCAAAGGTTGACTCGCCTTAAGCCTTGAACGCCTGTATAAACAGCGCTTCGATAGTATCGAGCGCTGTTTTTTTCTTGCATAAAATTGGTTTTTTGTTAACCTAGCTGCCTTCCACTTTTTGTCTTTTTGAGGTGTTTATGGCGTTTTTATCTCGTGCGATTTTATCGCTGTCCATTGCACTTTCAAGTACAACTGCATTAGCACAAAAGCCCTGCGACGTAGAGCTCAGACATGGCCTGATTATTACCGATGACGTAATACGTATTGTAGATAAAGGCCAAACCCGAGTACAAATTAACAATAATAACCAGCTGTTTATTCGTGGATACTGGGTAGATTTAGGTGACGATGAAAGCAAAGTGCTCGAGCAGTTTAGCCAAGGCATTCGTCAAACAGTGCCTGAGCTTGTTAATTTAGCCACCGATGGTGTTAATTTAGGGCTGAGTGCGATTGAGCAGGTGGTTGAAGGCATGTCGGATAAAGAGCCTGAAGTGCTCAAAACCCAGCTGCAATACGTAGAGCGGGCGTTGATGGATAAGTTTAAACGTGGCGACGACTTTTTTTTTATAGCTCCGCAATCGCTTTCGCAAATAGATGACTTTTTTACAAAAGAAATAAGCCAAAAAATTCACTCGGCGGTTCATGGTTCATTAGGTGCTATTTTAGTGTCTTTAGGGGATGCGTTTAAATCCCGTGAAGGCAATATTGAGGACCGTATTAATGATATGGGTCAACGTATGGATATCATTACTAAAGAAATTGATAAGTCATTACAAAAAAAAGCAGACCAATTAGAACTTAAAGCGTCAGAATATTGCGAATACCTTAATACGTTAGATGTCACCGAATCTCGCTTACAAGCGATTGTACCGGGTATGGCAGACTTTGATTTAGTGCAGATTAAATCGTGAAAAAGTATTGAGTTTCAACTGACCCCGATAAAGTAGACATCAGTCGACTAGTTTAATGACTGACCGCTCTTATAGTTTTATCTCATCTTCGGTTAATAAACGGTATTCGCCTGGGGCTAAGTTTTCATCTAATGTAATACCCGCAATTTGCTCACGGTGTAATTCAACTACTTTGTTATCCACGGCATAAAGCATACGCTTTACCTGGTGGTACTTTCCTTCACTAATTGATAAACGCAAACCGTAATTAGCTAAACGTTCAGCAATGGCGGGGCGAGTCGTGTCTTTTTCGTTATGTAGCATAACGCCTTCGCGTAATTGCGTTAGCGCTTCGTCGGTAATTGGCTCTTGGGTTTCAACTAGGTATGTTTTAAATTTATTACTGCGTGGTGAGGTAATTTTATGTGACCAGTCACCATCGTTAGTGATAATGACTAAGCCTGTTGTGTCTATATCTAACCGGCCTGCTACATGAAAGTCACTCATATTTGGCTCATCAAGTAGGTCAAACACAGTTTTGTGTAAGTCGTCGCTGTTTGCGCACACATAGCCAACAGGCTTATTTAGCATAAAGTAACGTTTACCTAAAAACACTAATGGCTCACCGTTATGTAATACTTCATCGTCTTTTGCTAGCTGAAAATTATGTGCTGTAATCGCCTCACCATTTACGCTTACTTCTTTACGCTTAATACTGGCGCGAGCTTGCGTGCGCGGTATTTCTGCTAAGTGGCTAATAAATTTATCTAAGCGGCAAGGGAATTTCATTTTTGTTCACATTTTTAGTCGGCTACAATGGGCGCGATTATAGCCGATAGTGAAATACCATGACAGTGCACAGCACACTAATTTTAAACCTATATAAGGCTAAAGTAGCCTCAGGTGAGCTGATGTATGATGCGGCCCAGCAACGTGCGGTTATGGCATTAAGCACCTTAAGCCTACAACTTCAAACACCAGTAAAATGGTGGCAAAAAGCACCAAAAATAAACGGGGTTTATTTGTGTGGGCCAGTGGGACGCGGTAAATCTATGTTAATGGATTTATTTTATAATAATGTGCCTATAGTACAAAAACAGCGCCTGCACTTTCATCACTTTATAGCACATGTTCATAGTCAATTAGCAGACTTACAAGGTCAGGCTAATCCTCTGACATTGATAGCTAAAAAATGGGCTAAAAACATTAAAGTATTATGCTTTGATGAATTTTTTGTCAGCGATATCGGCGATGCCATGATTATGGCAAGGTTGTTTAAGGCCTTGTTTGACCAAGGTGTAGTGCTGGTGGCTACCTCTAATGCAAAGCCAGAGCAGCTTTATAGCAACGGCCTGCAACGCGCAAGATTTTTACCTACAATCGATTTAATTAACGATCACTGCCACATAGTTAGTGTGGCCGGGCAGGAAGATCACCGTTTCAGATACGGTAAAAACAACTGCCATTACTTTGTTAATTTACCCAATGATGAGTTTAATAAACTGTTTACTAAGCAGTACCCTCAAGCGACTAAAAATCAAAGCTTACAGGTGCACTCGCGCGCTTTGCCATATTTATTTAAAGCGAAGAATGCGCTGATGATTGATTTTATGGCGCTGTGCTCTGGCCCTAGAAGCGCTCACGATTATATGTTTTTAGCCAAAGAGTTTGATGTTTTGTATATAGCAAACGTGCCTAAAATGGGGGTAGGGGCTACGGGTAAGGTAATAGTGCACGGGATTGAAGATAGCTATCAACGAGAAAAACAAACGCTTGATGAGCACTATTTAGATGACGAAGCACGGCGTTTTATTGCATTGGTTGATGAGTTTTACGATTGCCACAAGCTGTTAGTAATTAATGCACAGGCGCAGATTGAAACGCTTTATGAGGGTAAAAAATTAAGCTTTGAATATGCGCGAACACAGTCGCGGGTAGTCGAAATGCAAAATTGGTAAAATAAACGCGCTTAACGGTTTATGGCTAAGCGCAAATTTAATTATTTTACTTGCTGTAGCCATTTGGGTTGTTTGACTGCCAGCGCCATGTATCTTCCATCATGGCATCAATTCCTCGTACCGCTTCCCAACCTAGCTCATTTAGGGCTTTTTCAGGTGCCGCGTAACAGGCCGCAATATCGCCCGGGCGACGAGGTGATACTTGATAAGGCACGGCTTGGTTGCTTGCTTTAATAAATGCATTAACCATTTGCAGAACAGAATAACCATTACCAGTGCCCAGGTTATAGATAAGTGCACCTTTATTTTTAGCAATTTTATCTAGCGCTTTTAAGTGGCCAATAGCTAAATCTACCACGTGAATGTAGTCGCGCACACCCGTGCCATCAACTGTGTCGTAGTCATCACCAAATACAGCGAGTTGCTTTAATTTACCTACGGCAACTTGGGCAATAAATGGTAGTAAGTTATTAGGGATACCGTTAGGGTCTTCGCCAATCAAGCCTGATTCATGTGCACCAACAGGATTAAAGTAACGCAAAATAGCAAACGCAAAGCGCTCGTCAGATTTAGCGATATCTTGCAGCATCATTTCAACCATTAACTTTGATGTGCCGTATGGGTTAGTTGTGCCACCGACGGGGAAGTCTTCTTTAATAGGTAAACTGGCAGGATCGCCATAAACGGTGGCCGATGAGCTAAATACTAATTTAAACACGCCAGCATCACGCATTGCATCTACGAGCGTTAGCGTACCTTGTACGTTGTTTTGATAGTACTCAACAGGTTTAGCAACAGACTCGCCAACCGACTTTAAACCGGCAAAGTGAATAACGCTATCTATGGTGTGTTTAGCAAATATTAAGTCTAAAAACGCTTTATCAAGAATATCACCTTGATAAAAGGTTGCTTCTTTACCCGTAATTTTTTTAACGCGAGCCAGAGACTCTTGCGATGAGTTTGCTAAATTATCTATAACAACAACATCACTTCCTTGTTGCAAAAGTTCTAAAACGGTATGCGAGCCAATATAGCCTGCGCCACCGGTAACTAAAATAGTCATGAAAGCTCCGTGGGGGTCTTTATTCAATTGTTTTAATTTCAACACAAAATGACATGTTTTACATGCTTTATATTTAATTTTTAGTTTTCACAGAGGATGTTTTAACGTAGTTTTAAAAGGTACATTCGATTACATTTTGTTCGTTTATATTTACATTTAACATCTATAATTAAGTTATAGTTAATATATACCTGTTAAAATTATTTAATTAAAGTGAGCAATAGAGTGACGCCATATACATTGTGTTATGGATTACTTTTATGGAGATAGTGATGAACTCAGTAACAAAAATTTCGATGGCACTGTGTGTTGCATTGCCACTGTTTGCACATGCTGGTGAGTCTGCAGTTAAGTGGCACGATTTTAAAGACTATCGCGATGTGCGTGCATCAAACCAAGCTAAAGCGTCATACCATAAGCAAATTGTTAAGCAGTTTGAAAAGCACTTTGAAAAGCTTGCTGAACAATTGCCAAAAGATTATAAGCTGAATGTTGAAATTACAGATGTTGATTTAGCTGGCGATGTGCGTTTTAGTGGCACAAGTGAAATTCGTGTGGTTGAGCCTATTTTTTTCCCACGTATCAATCTGAATTATTCGTTAGTAGATAAAGAAGGAATTGTAATAAGTGAAGCAAATGATGTTGAACTTAAAGACATGGGATTTATGGATAGAATCAGAAGAGGAAGAGATGAGTCTTTCGATCATGAAAAACGCTTAATTACCCAGTGGTTCGGCGAGCAAATTTTAACAAGTATTGATTAAGTTATCTTGCCGCTTAATCGCGGCAAGTAATTAACTCTGATTACTTAAACGTGGCAAGTAAAGTTAGTAACTGTTGTAATTTAATGACGGTAGTTTTTAACTTTTCTTCGTTAAAGCCATCGTTTGATAAACTTTCTACATCGGCTGCAACGTCTAGTACATAGGGTTTGAAACGCTTTGCTTCAAAGTCGAACCCAGCGTCTTTTCCAAATAAGGCTTTAAATTTACCATGGCCTTGTTGTTGTAGTTCATCTAATTTTTTGTCGGCATCAAGTGCCTGACGATAAACAATTTTTAAGTTAGCGTTGAGTTGTTCAATTATAGAATCCATGGTTTTCCTAAAGCTTTGTACTGCATGGCCGATATAATACGTGGATTACATTTAAAAGTCAGGTTAGTAATATGAATATATCAGGTTCAAGTTTACCCGTTATGTCAGGGGCTAGCGAAAGTGGTGAAGTTTACAGCGCTTCTTTAGCTAAAAAACAGCAACAGGCAGACGGTGCAGCGGCACTTGCACTAATTGAAGGTGCTGCGCAATCATCAAGTGCGCAAACACCGACTAAATCGGTGACTGCCACACTTGGTAATAACATAAACGTATACGTTTAAATGTTGCTCTAAACGAGTTTGAGGTCGATAGGGGTTTTACTTTTTTGACCGCCTATTTCTCTTACTAGTTTAGGGACTAAAAATCCGGGCAGGGCTTTTAATAGCTCTGCCATTATTTTTATCGCTTGCTGTTCGTTAATATCAAAGTGGCTTGCGCCTTCTACCTTATCTAGCAAATACAAATAATAGGGCAGTACGTCGGCATCAAATAATGCCTCGCTTAGGTTTATTTGTGCATCAACGGTATCGTTCACATCTTTTAAAATAACCGCTTGGTTCAATAGCATAACGCCTGCATGTTTTAGCTTTTGCATGGCGGCTTTAAACTCGTCATCTATTTCGTTGGCGTGATTTATATGGTTAATAAATACAATTTTTAGCGGTGATTGCTTTAGCCTCGCGCATAACTCATCGGTAATACGCGCAGGTATAACAACAGGTAAACGGCTATGTATTCGCATACGTTTTATTTGTGGTAACTGTTCAAGCTCATCTAAAAACCAGCTAATGGCATCGTCTTTGGCCATAAGCGGGTCGCCACCACTTAAAATCACTTCGTTTATATTGGTATCTGATTTTATATAACTCAGTGCATCAAGCAGGCTTTTTTTATTAAGTTGGTTTTCTTGATACGGAAAGTGACGTCTAAAACAATAACGACAATTTACCGCACAGCCAGTTTTAAACATAATTAAAACACGCGATTTATACTTATGTAAAATCCCTGGTTGGGAGTTGTCTTGCTCAAGCAGAGGATCTTTATTAAAACCCGATTTAGTTAAAAACTCTTGGTGGCGCGGCATAACTTGTAGCAATAAAGGGTCGTTTGCATCACCTTTGCGCATTTTTTTTATAAAAGGCACTGGCACCCGTACAGGAAACAAACTGCGAGCTTTTAGGTCGTTTTCATGGGCTTGGCTCGATAAACCAACCATTTCAAGCAAGGTTTTTGGACAGGTAACTACATTTGCTAATTCTTTTTGCCAGTTTTTATGCAAATTTGCTTCATTTCTTTGTATCATTGGCACGTAGATTACTCGAAAAAATTAAAATAGAGGAAACGATGGCGAATTATAGCACCAACGAGTTCAAGGGCGGCCTAAAAATTATGATGGACGGCGAGCCTTGCAGTATCTTAGAAAATGAAATGGTAAAACCAGGTAAAGGCCAAGCGTTTAACCGTGTTCGTATCCGTAAGCTTATTTCTGGCAAGGTACTTGAAAAAACCTTTAAATCAGGTGAATCGGTTGAGGGTGCTGATGTAATGGATACCGACCTTGGCTATTTGTACACAGATGGTGAGTTTTGGCATTTCATGAATAACGAAACATTTGAGCAAATTGCCGCTGACGAAAAGGCATTAGGCGATGCAGGCAAATGGTTAGTTGAAAACGATGTGTGTACTATCACACTATGGAACGGCAACCCAATTGCAGTTACTCCACCAAACTTTGTAGAGCTTGAGATCACTGAAACAGATCCTGGCTTAAAAGGTGATACTGCGGGGACTGGTGGTAAACCAGCAACGCTTAGTACGGGTGCAGTAGTACGCGTTCCATTATTCGTACAAATTGGCGAAGTAATTAAAGTAGACACCCGCAGCGGTGAATATGTAGGCCGTGTTAAGTAATATTTAACGCAGCTTAAAAATACCAACCCACTTAATTAAGGGGAGGTATAAATCCCAGCCCAAGCTGGGATTTTTTTTGGAGAAAATATGTCAGCAACATCTTGGGCGCCCAGCGCAGATATAAAAACATTAAAGCAACGCGCAGATATTTTACGCACTATTCGTGAGTTTTTTCACGTGCGAAATGTAATGGAAGTAGAAACACCTAGCTTAAGTGCAGTCAGTGTCACTGACGTTCACTTAGCAAGCTTTAGTACTTCATTTGTGGGCCCAGGGCACGCTGGTGGTTTGCCGCTTTATTTACAAACATCACCCGAGTTTGCAATGAAACGCTTGTTAGCGGCCGGCTCAGGCGCTATTTTTCAGCTTTGTAAAGCCTTTAGAAATGAAGAAGCCGGTAGCCATCATAATCCTGAGTTCACAATGCTTGAGTGGTATCGCCCGGGTTTTGACGAATTTGCATTGATGAATGAAATGGATGAGTTAATTCAATGCATTCTTGATGTTGAATCAGCAACACGTATAACTTATCAAGATGTGTTTACACAAGTATTAGGCTTAGATCCACTAACAGCATCTTTAGAGCAACTAAAAGCACTTGCCTGCGAACATGGATTTGCTGATATAGCCAAAAACGAAACAAATAAAGATACCTTATTGCAGCTGTTATTTTGTATGAAAGTAGAGCCAAGTATTGGGCAAACTAAACCCTGTTTTGTCTATCACTTTCCGGCATCCCAAGCGGCTTTGGCGCAAATTTGTGAGCACGATAACCGGGTGGCAGGGCGCTTTGAGCTTTATTACAAAAATATGGAGCTAGCGAATGGTTTTAACGAGCTAACTAATGCTAAAGAGCAAGCAAAACGCTTTGATGAAGATAACCAATATCGTGCAGCGCACGGTTTAAACCACGTGCCTATGGATACCCGTTTAATAGGCGCACTTGAGCACGGACTGCCAAAGTGTGCAGGCGTTGCAATGGGAATAGACAGGCTAGTAATGCTCGCAACAAACAAAGACAAAATTAAAGACGTAATAGCATTTGATGTAGATAGGGCTTAGAAAAGTTATTAGTTTTCAGATAAAAAAACACCGCGCTTTAATTAAACGCGGTGTTTTCTAATCTTTAACTGACAACTGACAACTGACAACTGACAACTGACAACTGACAACTGACAACTGACAACTTATAACTTTATTTTACAGCTCTAGCGTAAACGTTACGCCCGCTACACGTGGTTCACCTAATTGTGTGTAGGTATGCGTTTCATAACCATCAAGTGGGTCGTTACCAAACTCAAAGCCACGCGTTGGCACAGCTTCGTCAAACACGTTGCGTGCCCATGCGCGTACTGACCACATATCAGCTTCGTAGCCAAGGCTTAAATTAACTAAGTTGCTGTTAGGCGCTTTTGAGTTATGGCTATCTGAGAAGTAGTAATCATCTTTCCCCTCAATACCCACCATGGCATAAAAAGCATTGGTAAAGTTATAGCGTGCAGTGAATGCGTATTGGTATTTAGGCGATTGCGCTTGCTCACGTCCATCTTGGTTTAAACCAGATTGCGTTACAAAGTCATCTATTTCTGTGTCTAAATAACCAGCGCTACCGGTTAATAATAGGTTGTCGGTGAGTCGGTAGTTACCTTCAATTTCAAGGCCGTAGTTACTACCAGAGCTTGCGTTATCAACGTAGCCTGTAAACTGCTGGCCTTCAACTTGCCATGCTTTTAATTGAATGTCGTCGCGGTGCATATAAAATGCCGCTAAGCGAAGCGTTAAAGCGTCATCGAGTGATGATCCTTTAACACCAAATTCACCGCTCCATAAATATTCGGGATCGAAGCTGGTGTGCTGTTGAAAAAAGTTAGCGTCTAGGTTTAAGCCTTCATCTTTTGCTTTTGCAAGCGCTTCTGAGTTAATACCACCGGCTTTGTAACCTCGGGTAATACTTGCGTAGATCATAGTGCGATCTATTACTTGATACTCAAGCGCGACTTTACCACCGAGCATAACATCGTCGGTTTCTTGTATAAACCCGTTACTGTCGGTGTAATCACCTTGGTATTGCTCAACACGTAGGCCTGTTATTAAGGTGGTTTTTGGGCCAATAGGGGTTGCTACTTGGCCATACAATGCAATATTGCTGGTTTCATAAGTAGAGGAAAACGGGCTTGCAAGCCATGTGTATTGGCGCTCTAAATCAACATCGCGGTTTTGATAGTAAAGACCCGCAACCCAGTTACCGGCTTTATCATTAAACTGTAAGTTAGCTGATTGATCATCGCGATCGCGATTATAAATATCAGTAGAGCTGTAACCCCAAGGGTGTAAGCCTGCAGCACATAGTTGCGGCTCGTTTACATCATTACATACCCAATCTTCATCGTAGCTATAAAGTAATTCGCTATCGATGGCTGAAACATTAAGGCTTACATCAAATTTATCGAAACCCGTGTAAGTGTTAGCAATACCTAGCGCGTAACTTTTTTGATTATCTTGACCTGGTTCATCAGCAACACTGTTGCGGCTGTTATCGAGCGTAAAGGCATCGTAACCATTATTTATATCAATATAATGAAAATTTAACTCAGTGCTTAGGTTTTTAGTAAGCTGAGAGTTTAATTTAAAGCGTGCAACTTGCTCGTCTTGATTTTGTGTTGATTCGTTCAAGTATAAGTTGTCTACGTAGCCGTCAGATTTCCTGCCAAAGTAGCTAACTCGAGCTGTTGTATCGTCGGTTAACCCAGTGCTTACTGCAAGGCCAGCTTCATGGCTGTTGTATGTGCCAGCACCTAAATGGAGTTTTAAACTCGGATCGCTAGTTGCTTTAGCCGATTGCATTTGAATCATACCGGCCATGCCGTCTGCACCAAAACGTGTCCCTTGTGGTCCACGGTAAATTTCTACTTGGTCAATATCAAATAGTAACGAGCTGCCACCCAACCCTGAATAGTTTATGCCGTCAATAACTAAACCAACCGAAGGATTAATTGGATCAACAAATTGAGAACGTAAACCCACGCCACGAATTTGTATAAAACGTCCACGCGACGCCCCTGCAGTAAAGTTTACGTTAGCGGCACTACCTAATATTTCGTCTAAGTAACTTGCACCACGTAGGCTTATTTCTTCTTCGCTGAGTAAGCTTGCACTGGCGCTCAAAGTTTGAATGGTTTCGCGTTGAAAGTCACCGGTAACTACAATTTTTTCTATGTCGCTATCATCAGCATTTGCTGAAAAAGAGGCGCTTAATAGCGGCAAAATTGCAGCGGTGATTAAAGACAAACGTAAGTTCATTTTGTTACTTAACTCCATTTTATGGGCTTATGCTGGGGCCTGTTGACCTTTGTAATATTCGTCTTAAAAGACAAACTGACCCTAGTAATTATTTTTATACCTGTGTTATAACGCAGCGATTATACGTAAAAAAACTAGGATTACTAATATGACTTTTAAAGTTGATTTTAAAGTACGTCATTACGAATGCGATTTACAAGGGATCGTTAATAACAGTGTTTATTTTAATTATTTAGAACATGCTCGCCATGAATTCCTATTTGCAAACGGGGTTGACTTTGCATTATTGGCTAAGCAAAAAGTTAATTTAGTTGTGATTCGTAGTGAAGTTGACTACAAGTATTCATTGGTGCCTGAGGATGAGTTTTATGTGTCTGTGGAGCCTGTTCGTATAAGTCGTTTAAAGTTTGCGTTTGAGCAAACTATTGTACGTAAACACGATCAGCAAGTGATGCTCAAAGCAAAAGTAATAGGTACTGCCGTTAACGAAAAAGGGCGTCCTTTTTTACCACCCGAAATGCAAACACTATTCATAAACTCTGATTTAGACTAATTCATATTCCATATATAACGTTTTATGAACAAAAAATTACATTTAAAACATGCAAATTTAACGGATAAATCGCATAAATATTGTTATTATGACATTAATTAGACAATGAGTTAGTAGCAGTATGAAATTAGCAGCAATACCGATGCTTGTAATCGGTTTATGTGTTGGTTGCGCATCAACAGGGACCGTTACCAGTGAGCAGCTAAAGTACACACAGTGGCAATTATCAACAATTGATGATGTAGCCTTAGAGGAACAATACACGGCTTCCGTTGGCTTTATTGAAGCACTTCAAGTAAATGGATTTGCAGGATGTAACCGATTTTTTGGCGAGGGTGAACTTAAAGAAAGTCGCCTGAGTGTACAAAAAGTTGGAATGACCCGAAAATCTTGCGGCGAAAAAACAGATAAGTTTGAACAGCAGTTTTTAAAAACGTTAAAGCAAGGTGCAACGCTTAGCATGCAAGGTCAAAAATTAGTTATGCAAGGCGAGCAAAAGTTTGTATTTGTTGCTAAATAAATTTTAGCGTTTAAAAAAATGACCCCTTGCGGGTCTTTTTTAACTGGCGTACACTCAACGCAGATTTAGTAAACGTGTTTATTAAATCAACGAACAATTTATATACTTGTCGGAGTGCCTAAGTATTGTTGCTTAGGCTGAGATCGCGAAAGCGGGATCCGTGAACCTGATCAGGTTAATACCTGCGTAGGGAACAAGCTGCCTTAAACGGGACGCTTGTGCGTCTTTTTTTATGCGTACAATAAAGCCACTCCTCGTTTTATAGGCTGCAAAGTGGCACGAAGCCACTTTACGATCTTTCTCTATTCCTTTGGAATATCTGGCAAGACAACCCTTTAGTTATGAGGTAAGTCATGTCAAACACTACAAATAAATCATCGCGTCGCGAAACGCGCGCAGCTGCATCTGAATACATTTATAATTTAACAGGGCAGCCATTTCCAAATTCTCAAAAAGTCTATGTTGAAGGCAGCCAATCAGGCGTGCGTGTGGGTATGCGCGAAATTACACTTAGTGATACGTTTATTGGTGGCACCGACGAAAATCCGGTGTATGAACCTAATGAGCCGCTTCGTGTTTACGATACATCGGGTCCTTACACCGATCCAAGTTTTGAATTAGATGTACGTAAAGGATTACCAAAATTTCGTGAGCAATGGATTGAAGGGCGCAACGATACAGAAGTACTCGACTCAGTCACCTCACAGTTTGCCCAGCAGCGCATGGCTGATGACGGATTGGATCATATTCGATTTGAACACTTACCAAAAATTCGCCGTGGTAAAGCGGGCAAAAACGTAACCCAAATGCATTACGCTCGCCAGGGGATTGTAACACCAGAAATGGAGTACGTAGCTGTACGCGAAAATATGGGCCGGGCAAAAATTCGTGAAGAATTATTAGCTGCGCAACACAAAGGAGAATCGTTTGGTGCGAGCATTCCTGACTTTATAACCCCTGAATTTGTTCGTGATGAAATAGCACGTGGTCGCGCAATTTTACCTAACAACATCAACCACCCAGAAACAGAGCCGATGATCGTTGGCCGTAACTTTTTAGTTAAAGTTAATGCCAATATTGGTAACTCATCGGTCACCTCATCTATTGAAGAAGAAGTAGAAAAAATGGTGTGGTCAACTCGTTGGGGCGCCGATACCGTAATGGATTTATCAACTGGGCGTTATATTCATGAAACGCGTGAGTGGGTAGTGCGCAACTCGCCTGTACCCATTGGCACAGTGCCCATTTATCAGGCCCTTGAAAAAGTAAACGGTGTTGCTGAAGACTTAACGTGGGAGATATTTCGCGATACGTTAATTGAACAAGCAGAGCAGGGTGTTGACTACTTTACTATTCATGCCGGTGTGCTTTTACGCTATGTCCCTATGACGGCAAAACGTGTTACTGGTATTGTATCGCGCGGTGGTTCTATTATGGCCAAGTGGTGTTTAGCGCACCATAAAGAGAACTTCCTATACACTCACTTTGAAGACATTTGCGAAATTTTAAAACAATACGATGTGTGTTTTTCATTAGGCGATGGCCTTCGCCCTGGTTCTATTGCTGATGCCAACGATGAAGCGCAATTTAGTGAGTTACGCACCTTAGGTGAGCTGACTAAAATTGCATGGAAGCACGACGTACAAGTATTTATTGAAGGTCCAGGACATGTGCCTATGCATATGATCAAAGCTAATATGGATGAGCAATTAAAACACTGCGACGAAGCGCCTTTTTATACTCTTGGTCCACTAACAACCGATATTGCACCAGGGTACGATCACATTACATCGGGTATAGGCGCTGCGCAAATAGCGTGGTATGGCTGTGCAATGCTTTGCTATGTAACACCAAAAGAGCATTTAGGCTTACCCAATAAAGAAGACGTTAAAGAAGGTTTAATTACTTACAAAATTGCAGCGCATGCCGCCGATTTAGCTAAAGGCCACCCAGGAGCGCAAGAGCGCGATAATGCGTTGTCAAAAGCGCGTTTTGAGTTTAGATGGCACGACCAATTTAATATTGGCTTAGACCCTGAACGTGCTCGCGAGTACCACGACGAAACATTGCCACAAGAGTCGGGCAAAGTCGCTCACTTTTGTTCTATGTGTGGCCCAAGATTTTGTTCGATGAAAATTAGCCAAGAAGTGCGTGATTACGCTAACGATCTAGAAGAGCGCGGTATTGATCCTAATAACGCGGGTGAGGCTATTGAAATTAAAATGATTGATGTAGAAGCGCAAATGAAAGCTAAATCAGAGGAATTTAAACAAACAGGCTCTGAAATTTACCACAAAGCAATATAAATCGGCTTTAGGCTGCGGATATCGAGTTGCATGCAATGTGATGGCTACCAAAGTACACCATTACATGTGGTTTGTGATTCGCAGCCAACGAATAGAGGAGCTGTTATGCAGTACAATATTGCGGTCGTTGGATTTGGCTTGGCGGGAAGGCTTGCTGCACTTGAGCTGAGCAAGCTGCACCATGTTAGCGTGTTTGAGGCAGATGATGAACATGCACTCAATAGCGCAGGTAAAGTCGCAGCGGCCATGCTCGCGCCATTGGCTGAGTCGGTATTATGTGAAGCCGATTTAGCACAAATGGGGTTGGATTCGATTAATCGCTGGCCTCAAATTATTGAAGAGCTTGATCACGATGTGTTTTTTCAGCAGCAAGGCACATTAGTGGTTGCGCATCAGCAAGATAAAGGCGACCTACAAAGCTTTACCCAGCGTATAAAACCTGTAGCTGGGCACAGCGCTCAGGCGTTAAATGCTCAGCAAATAGCGCAGTTAGAGCCTGAGCTTGCAAATCGCTTTAGCCAAGGTGTGTTTTTGCCATGTGAAGGGCAAATAGATAACCAGGCGTTTTATAAAGCAAGCTTTACCCTGCTTAACAAACGAAAGGTGAAGTTTGTGTTTAATCAGCGGGTAACCATTAAAAATGGTGAAATTAATAATCGCCCGTTTGATTTTATTATTGATTGCAGGGGGCTTGGCGCAAAAGCAGGGCAACTGCTTCGCGGTGTAAGAGGTGAGGTTGCGCGACTTTATGCGCCAGAAGTTAATTTAACGCGCCCAATTCGCTTAATGCATCCGCGTTATCCTATTTATATTGCACCAAAACCTAATAATGAATATGTCATTGGCGCTACCGAAATTGAATCACAAGACAGCGGTCCTGCCACGGTACGCTCAACACTTGAGTTATTGTCGGCAGCTTACACGGTGCATAGCGGGTTTGCAGAAGGGCGCTTATTAGGGATTCAAACAGGGCTTCGCCCTGCGTTTAGTGACAACAGACCACAAGTAAAAAAATCCGAAAATGTAATCAGTATTAATGGCTTATATCGTCATGGCTATATGTTGGCTCCTGTTCTTGTTGCGCAAGCACTATTGTACATAGGTGAGTATTAGATGAACATTACATTAAATGGTGAGCTTTTAGATTTAACCTCTCATGCATTACTTGAAATATTAAAAGAGTATGGAGCAGTTGCTCCTTATGCGGTGGCTGTTAACGGCATATTTATACCAAAAAGCCAGCATAACGGTTTTGTTATAAATGAAGGGGATAGCATTGAGTTGTTATCGCCTATTCAAGGTGGGTAGGCGCATGCATGTAAAAGACACTTTAAATATTTATGGTGAAGCAATTGATAGCCGATTACTAATTGGCACCGCTTTGTATCCATCGCCAGATATTATGACCCAATCAATAGAGGCGTCTGGTGCGGGGATTGTGACGGTATCACTTAGGCGACAGCAAAGCGTGGCGGCGGGAGATGACTTTTGGCAATTAATAAAAAATACGGGTTTAAAAATACTGCCCAATACGGCCGGATGTCACAGTGTAAAAGAAGCTATTACGCTTGCTCAAATGTGCCGCGAAGTATTTGCTACTGACTGGATTAAACTTGAGCTTATAGGTGACGACTATAACTTACAACCCGATCCGTTTGCTTTGCTTGAAGCCACAGAAATATTAATTAACGACGGGTTTAAAGTCCTGCCTTATTGCACCGATGATTTAGTGCTTTGCCAGCGTTTAAATGAGCTAGGGTGTGAAGTGCTTATGCCTTGGGGGGCTCCTATTGGCACCGGTAAAGGGCTTTTAAATAGTTATAATTTAAAAACAATTCGTGAGCGCTTACCAAATACGACACTTATTGTGGATGCAGGGTTAGGTTTACCGTCGCATGCCTGCCAAGCGCTTGAATTAGGGTATGATGCGGTATTATTAAATTCAGCGATTGCTGGGGCGGGTTGCCCCATTACCATGAGCCGTGCATTTAAGGCGGCGGTGGAAGCGGGACGTTTTGCTTATAACGCAAAAGCAATGCCTGAAAAAGATTTAGCAGCCCCATCAACCCCCACAATGGGCATGCCATTTTGGCATCAGCAGTAGGAAATAAATAGTATGAACAATTTAGTGTGGACAATTGCCGGATCAGACTCAGGTGGTGGTGCAGGTATTCAAGCCGATATAAAGGCGATGCAAAGCTTTGGTGTGCATGGTTGCACCGCAATTACCGCCCTCACAGCGCAAAATAGTTTAGGTGTAGAAGCTATTAATGCGGTGTCTACTGACGTGATTGAATCACAGCTTTTGGCACTTGAAAAAGATATGAAAGCCAAAGTTATTAAAATTGGCATGTTAGCAAATGTTCAGCAAATTCAATTAATAAGTGAGCATGTAGCACATTACAAAGCTAAATGGCCCGTACCACCTGTCATTGTTTACGACCCGGTTGCCATTGCATCAAGTGGTGATGTATTAACTGAAGAAGACACCGTAAGTGCCATTAAAGAATGCTTAATGCCGCTGGTGGACGTAATAACGCCTAACACGCACGAAACTCAATTATTAACCGGCGTATATTTAATTGGCCCAAGCGCTGTCAAAGACGCCGCAAATAAACTGCTAAGTTGGGGCGCAAAAGCGGTTGTTATTAAAGGTGGGCATTGGGATTACCCAAGCGGCTACTGTATTGATTATTGTGTGAATAATTTGACGCAAAATGGTGAAGAGTATTGGCTTGGTAATAAAAAAATTCAAAGCCCACACAACCATGGTACGGGGTGCTGCATGGCGTCGGTTATTGCCGCGTGTTTAGCAAAAGACTACCCACTAAAAGATGCCTTTATTTTGGCTAAAGCTTATATAAACCAAGGCTTAAAGCAGTCGGTGAGATACGGTGAAGGAATAGGACCTGTTGCGCAAACTCGCTTTCCTACACATTTAGATGACTTTCCACAAGTCATTGAGCCAGGTAGCTGGCTGGGTGATGAGCTTGATTTTGATGTGCCGCTTGAATTTAATATGGCCGCTGATTTCGCACCTTGTGAAAGTAAGCAATTAGGTTTGTATGCGGTTGTAGACAGTAATGAATGGTTAGAGAAGTGTTTACAACAAGACATTAAAACAGTTCAGCTACGTGTAAAAAATAAAACTGACGCTGAGCTTGATGAGCTTATAAAACAGGCAGTTGAACTGGGTGAAAAGCACCGCGCTCACGTATTTATTAATGATTACTGGCAGTTAGCAATAAAGCACAGTGCTTACGGTGTGCATTTAGGGCAAGAAGATTTAAACATTGCTAATTTAGCCGCTATTAAAGACGCAGGTTTAAGACTTGGGCTTTCTACCCATGGCTTTTACGAAATGCTGCGTGCGCATAACTACCGACCAAGTTACATGGCATTTGGTGCAATTTACCCTACCACGACCAAAGATATGACAGGGCAAATACAAGGGCTCGATAAACTTAAAAAGTGTGTGCCTTTAATGCAAAGCTACCCAACAGTTGCCATTGGTGGAATAAATTTAGCCCGCGCAAATGAAGTTGCGAATACAGGCGTAGGCAGTGTAGCGGTGGTAAGAGCTATTAGCGAAGCGGATGATTATATTGCAGCTATTAGCTCGCTACAAAGCGCTATAAATCAGCCTAATGGATAAGCTCAGCGATAAAGAAGCCCTGCGTTATAGCCGCCACTTATTATTAAAAGAAGTAGGGCTAGAAGGGCAGTTAGCGCTAAAAGCTGCAACGGTAGCTGTTGTAGGTGCAGGCGGCTTAGGCAGTCCTGTACTTTTATATTTAGCGGCGGCAGGTATTGGTACGCTTATATTAATAGATGATGATGCCGTTGAGCTCTCAAACTTGCAGCGCCAAGTGCTTTATAAATTAAATCACTTAGGGCAAAGTAAGGTGGCGGCCGCTGGCAAAGTATTAACAAGCCTTAATAATCAAATACACATAGTGACGCACAGTAAAAAGCTCGATGATAACAATGCCGCTAAGCTTTTAAATAATGCCGATGTAGTACTTGATTGCTCAGATAATTTTACCACGCGCTATAGTGTTAACCGCTATTGCCTAGCGAATAAAACGCGTTTAATAGCTGGTGCTGCTATTGCAACAAGTGGGCAGTTAATGGGGTTTGATTTTACACAAACTCAAAGTCCTTGCTACGGCTGTATTTTTCCAAAAACGAATAAGGCGCCAGTTATTAATTGCAGTAATTCAGGAGTAATAAGCCCGTTATTGGGTGTCATTGGTTCTATGCAGGCTCAACTTACGCTCAATATGCTGCTAGGGCATGTTGAGGGTAGTGTGCTTATTACTTTTGATGCGCTGAGTTTAAAGCAGCAACATTTTAAAGTAGTTAAAGATTTAAACTGTAAAGAGTGCGGTGGATAAAGTAAGAGGTAATTCGCGGGGGAAGCTATGAGAAGCTCTGCGTCTTGCTTGCGCATTTGAAATTTATGCTGTGTATATTTATTAATGCAAAATATCCGACGCGAGGTGAACTCGCTGCGCTTTAGAGGAAAAGATAAGCTTAAAATAAGTATTTGTTTTATCTTTTCTCATTTATTCCTCTTTCACTTCTCTTTGTACAAAATATTAAGTTATTTATTAACTGAAAGGTTAAGAAGTGGGTCGTTTTAGAGGTGGAGCATTATGTCTATATTTTGTGTGAGCAAGCTCTATTCCTACCAATAAAAAAACACCGCGTTTATCATAAACGCGGTGTTTTCTAATCTTTAACTAAAAACTTACAGCTCTTCATTTTCTTTAATTTTTGCAAACGCAGTACCTAATCGAGTTACAACTTCAGGAAGTTGATCGTCAAGTATGTCTGCTTTATTAGCGCCCCATGCAAGTACTACCGTTGAGCCTAATTTAAAGCGACCCATTTCATCTCCTTTTTTAAGGGTAATCGCGTTTTCGCCTTTAGTAGGGTAGTTCCAGCTAAATACATCACTGCCAGCTGGTGGAGTAACGGTGCCAGCCCAAATAGTCTCAATGCTAGCAACAATTGTTGCGCCTACAAGTACCATGGCGAGTGAACCAATTTCAGTCTCAAAAATAGCGACTACACGCTCGTTACGCGCAAATAAGTTGGGAACATTCTGCGCTGTAAGTGGGTTTACTGAAAATAAATCGCCCGGTACGTAAATCATTTTGCTTAATGTGCCATCAATAGGCATATGAATACGGTGGTAGTCTTTAGGTGCTAAATAAATAGTTGCAAATTTACCGCCTAAAAATGGCGTGGTGTCGTCCTCAGAGCCGCCTAATAGCGCTTGTAAGCTGTAGTCGTGGCCCTTAGCTTGAATTAGCTGTCCGTCAACTATGTCGCCTAACTGGCTTATTGCGCCGTCTACAGGATGAATAATCGTATCTGAATCTTCAACCATAGGGCGAACGCCGTCTTTAAGCGGACGAGTAAAAAACTCATTAAAGGTTTTGTAATGAGCAGGATCAGAATATTTAGCTTCGCTCATGTCTATTTTATATTGTTTAATAAACAGCTTGATAAGCGTAGTTGTTAATGCTCCGGCTTTAGCGGCTGCTAATTTACCCACAACGCGCGAAATAAAATGTTTTGGCATTGCGTATTGCATTGCTATTTTAAATTTATCTAAACTCACAGTATTTTTCCTAAATTATACGCGAGGCGCGCGAGCGCCGGCACGGCCATCGGCCATTGATTCTAAAATTCGGTGGTAACTATCAAAGCGAAGCTGAGATATTTCGCCATTAGCTACGGCTTCTTTTATTATACAGCCCGGATCGTTTAAGTGTTTGCAGTCTCTAAAACGGCATCCGCCTATAAATTCTCTAAATTCTTTAAAGCACCAAGTCACACGTTCAACGTCTAAATGCCACAATCCAAATTCACGTATACCCGGCGAGTCAATTAAGTTACCGCCACTGGGTAAGTGATGAAGGCGTGATACTGTTGTGGTGTGTTGGCCCAAGCCACTGTTCTCAGATACTTCTTTAGTTAATATTTCTGCATCTGGCAGAACAGTGTTTACCAGGGTTGATTTGCCTACGCCACTTTGGCCTACAAAAATATTATTTTTGCCAACAAGCATGTCTTTGAGCTCATCAATTCCTTCGCCTGTTATATTACTAACAAGTAGTACGCGATAATTTAATTTGCGATAAATATCGAGCACTTTTCGGATGTCATTAAGGCCAGCTTCGTCAATTAAGTCGATTTTGTTAAGGACTAAAATAGGCTCAATACCCATGTCTTCACACGCAATCAAATAACGGTCAATTATGCTGGGTGTAAACTCAGGTAATACAGCAGAAACCATCAGTATTTGGTCAATATTTGCAGCAATGACTTTTACACCATCGTAAAAGTCAGGGCGTGTTAGTTGTGAGCGACGCTCTTGTGTTGCTTCAATAACTCCCGCTAAATCGCCTTCACTGACTTTAGCGCGACGAAATAACACTTCGTCACCACACACTAAATTAGATACTGTACGACGAATATTACAGCGAAGCACGTCGCCACTTTGCGTTTCAACATCAGCGTGCTGACCAAAGCGACTGATCACAATAGCGCTTTCAACCTGACCTAAATTATCGGCCTGCCATTCTTGAGCACCTTTTTTAGCTGGTTTTGAACCTGCGCTATTAATGCGCTTTTGATGATTGGCCTTAATCTGACGTGATTGGCCTTTACTTAATTTTTTCTGTTTTGCCACTTTTGGCCTATAACCTCGTTTAAATGTCGGCTTTGAGCATAATACCAATTTGCAATAATACTTAACCGAGTTGGTATAAAAAAAGCTTTAGCTCGACGGTTGATGCTAATATGATATATCGAAATGCGTTGGATCTAAAGAAAAGCACCGTTTAAGGTAATTATGACTATTAATAAATCAAACTTAATTTGGCTCGATCTGGAAATGACCGGACTTGAACCTGCGACTGACAAAATACTCGAAATTGCAACTGTTGTCACGGATGCAGACCTTAATATATTGGCTGAAGGGCCAACTATAGCCATTCACCAAAGTGATGAGCTACTTAATGGTATGGATGAGTGGTGCACGACCCAGCATGGTAAATCAGGCTTAACTGCGCGCTGTAAAGCAAGTACGTTTGATGAAGAGTATGCGATAGCGCAAACATTAGACTTTTTAAAGCAATGGGTGCCTGCGGGGGCATCCCCAATGTGTGGAAACTCAATTGGGCAAGACAGACGCTTTATGAATAAATATATGCGTGAACTCGAAGACTTTTTCCATTACCGTAACCTCGATGTGAGTACAATTAAAGAGCTTGCAAGGCGTTGGAAGCCAGAAGTATTAGCCCAAGTAAATAAAAAAGGTTCGCACCTTGCTTTAGACGATATTAAAGATTCAATTATGGAATTGAAGGTATACAGAGAAAAATTCTTTAATTTGTAAAAAACACTTGCAAACACATCGTATTATTGTAGAATCCTGCCCCGCTCAAGACGATAACCCCCGCGGGGTTAGTGTGCTTGAGCAAGCGATTATGCGGCACTAGCTCAGTTGGTAGAGCGCGACCTTGCCAAGGTCGAGGTCACGAGTTCGAGCCTCGTGTGCCGCTCCAATTTCTCACCAAAGAAATTGGAGCTAAAGTTTAGAAATGCGGTACTAGCTCAGTTGGTAGAGCGCGACCTTGCCAAGGTCGAGGTCACGAGTTCGAGCCTCGTGTACCGCTCCAAT
>NZ_JAHXRM010000195.1:0-277 GCF_019392235.1 Pseudoalteromonas sp. CR1
GGCCTTTGAAATCCTTGCGACCAAGCCGCACCTGGACCTGATGGTGACGGACTACCGTTTGCCCGGTGGCATTTCCGGGGTGCAGATCGCCGAGCCGGCAATCATGCTGCGCCCGGAGCTGAAAGTTATTTTTATCAGCGGCTACCCGCAGGAAATTCTCGACTGCAACAGCCCGATCACGCGCAATGCGCCGATCCTGGCCAAGCCCTTTGACCTGGATACGCTGCAAGAGCATATCCAGCGTTTGCTGGCCTGAAACCCACCAGGGCTGCCCTGC
>NZ_JAHXRM010000196.1:0-277 GCF_019392235.1 Pseudoalteromonas sp. CR1
CGCCGACGCCAGTGCGCCTTCCTTGGTCGCGCCCTTGCCGTGGGTAAAGCACATCGGCGAGTGCGCATCGCGGATATGCAGCGACCACACGTTAGGCACGATGTTGCGCCACGAGGCGATTTCAATTTTCATGCCCAGGCCAGCCAGGATGCCGGACATATTGGCGATGGTCTGCTCCAGCGGCAGGTCCTTGCCCGCGATGTAGGTGCCTGCGTCGGAGGTCGAGCCGGGCATCAACAGCGCCTGGGCATCGGCGTCGAGGTTTTCCACCTCTTCG
>NZ_JAHXRM010000197.1:0-277 GCF_019392235.1 Pseudoalteromonas sp. CR1
CAACCTGCACGCTTCGCAATTGCTCAACAACGAGTTGATGGGGCATATCCAGCAGGCGTTGCTGCGCCATGGCCTTCCCGGTTCGACGCTGTTGTTCGAGCTGGCGGAAAACGGTCTGCTGGATATCTCACCGCGAATCCAGGAAAACCTGCTGCGGCTGCGCATGCTCGGCTGCGGCCTGGCTATCGATGACTTTGGCATGGGCTTTTCATCGCTCAAGCTGCTTTGCCAACTGCCCTTCAATCAACTCAAGCTCGACGGCGAGTTTGTTCGCCAT
>NZ_JAHXRM010000198.1:0-277 GCF_019392235.1 Pseudoalteromonas sp. CR1
AGGAGATCGCCGGCCCTCTCGGCATTCTGGAAAATGATTTTTGTGTCCGTCTCTGCGTTGTAGACCGAGGCGATATTGTCCTTGTCGCCCATCCGCCAGCCCTGCGAGACGAGGATTCGGCGAAGGTGAGCCGTTCCCTCGCTCCAAGCATTGAAGCCGGCCGTGGTTATCGGGTGAAAGGGCGTCGCGTTGCGACGTGCGCCGACAGCTGCGCGGATGACCTCGAGCAAGATGGCCTTGCTAAGGCCAAGCTGCTCCAAGCGCGGGGCGACTTCGT
>NZ_JAHXRM010000199.1:0-277 GCF_019392235.1 Pseudoalteromonas sp. CR1
CTGACGCTGAAAAGGCAGCATGGAATGCGAAGCAAGACACTTTAATCAGCGGCACCAATATCAAGACGATCAACGGTGAAAGTCTGCTGGGCGGAGGCAACTTGGTAGTGACTGGTGGTGCGCAGGTAAATACTGTTACATCCGTAGCTGGTAAAACTGGTGCTGTAACCCTGACTAAAGATGATGTCGGTCTAGGTAGTGTTGATAACACTAGCGATGCCAGCAAACCTATTAGCACAGCTACACAGAATGCTTTGAATAACAAAGTTGATAAGGT
>NZ_JAHXRM010000200.1:0-277 GCF_019392235.1 Pseudoalteromonas sp. CR1
GTGCGACCACGGGAAATACGCGCGATGAACATGCCTACAAATGGCGCCCAGGAAATCCACCAGGCCCAGTAGAACAGCGTCCACAGGCCCATCCAGCGTTCGGTTTTGTCGGCATCGCCTTCGTAGACATAGAGGTCGAAGGTTTTCAGCACGATACCGTTGAGGTAGTCACCGGTGTTCTGCACCAAGCCATTGAGCAAGTGCAGGGTCGGGCCGAACAGCAGCACAAAAATCAGCAAACCGCTGAACAATACGATGTTGAGGTTGGACAAGCGGC
>NZ_JAHXRM010000201.1:0-277 GCF_019392235.1 Pseudoalteromonas sp. CR1
CTGGTGGAAGGTGACTCTGCTGGCGGTTCCGCCAAGCAGGGTCGTAACCGTCGCACCCAGGCGATCCTGCCGTTGAAAGGTAAGATTCTCAACGTAGAGAAGGCCCGCTTCGACAAGATGATTTCCTCCCAGGAAGTCGGCACCTTGATTACGGCGTTGGGCTGCGGCATTGGCCGCGATGAGTACAACATCGACAAGCTGCGCTACCACAACATCATCATCATGACCGATGCTGACGTCGATGGTTCGCACATCCATACCTTGCTGCTGACCTTCT
>NZ_JAHXRM010000202.1:0-277 GCF_019392235.1 Pseudoalteromonas sp. CR1
GCAATGTGCAGTAACACAAGAAAATGACAAACTTGACTGGATTGGTGATGATAAGCCTGCCCGCAATGTTGGTGGAGCCCCATCAACAGCATATAAATATGCACAAACATTCACTTTGAGTGCAAATCCTGATGTGGATTATTTCGTGGGTGGATTCGGAAGCAAAGAAGATGGCTGTGACCAGGCAGGTATTAAGATTTCTCTTTGTCAGGAAAGCAGCAATGGACAAGATGATGCTACACGTCCAGATGACACCCCAGTGACTGATCCTGATGGT
>NZ_JAHXRM010000203.1:0-277 GCF_019392235.1 Pseudoalteromonas sp. CR1
TTTGCTTTACTTTAAAACCTTTTATAGTAGATATTTTTAGCTCTGCAGTTTGTTTACCTCTTTTAATAATGTACCAAGCAATTAGTACTGGCATTATTAAGAACAACCAGAACCACTGCGGATTTTCGAAAACAAAATTATCTAACATTACTGGGCACTTTTTTGAAGTTCGATACTATTAATAATACGGTTTGATATTTCTTCACCAGCTTCATCATTCTCACCATTTACAACCATTATTTGTTGCATACCAATGTTATTATTAAAAACCAGTAAT
>NZ_JAHXRM010000022.1:0-57367 GCF_019392235.1 Pseudoalteromonas sp. CR1
CATTTGCTATGTGAAAGTAGGACATTCTACTGCGTAGCGCACCGACTTCAAATACAAGAAAGCCCGATTCGAAAGAGCCGGGCTTTTTTAAGTCTATAGAAAAGTAAAATTAAGTATTTCTTTCTCTAAAGCGCAGCGTTTCTTAAGCGAAGCGCCTCTTTGTGAACAATGTTTTGGCTATCCAATGCATTGGCCATGATAGTAACCCATTCCACTGTGACCTTCCAACGCTGTGGGCACTTCTGCATTGCAAGGCTCCAAATAAGAAAAACCCGTTACAGCAATGTGACGGGTTGTTTGTTGTTTAAGGTTTTTCATGCCGAGCCCAGTAATCAAACGAAACAGCGAAAGGTGAATCTCCGCAAGGCTGTACTAACACAATAATGGTGTTGTTATTTTACAGCTTTATTTTCCCATGTAATTACTTAAGGAGCGTAATAATATAAAAAAAAATACTAGCGATTTAATAAAGCGTAGTGATTAATATGTACTTGCTATAAAAGTAAGTTTTTGTAGATTTTGTTTAACTTTACTTGTTAATAAGCCTTATGGGCTTTATGCTCTTCTTTCGTTAACGCTTTTACTCATTCAGGGTCTTCTATGCCTTTCTCCTTACTTATTGATGACTCATCTTCTTTAATAGAGTTTACTCGTATTTATCTTGCTTTGTTTTATACCTTTGTAGCTGGTTTTTATACATTTAGAATTATTTATGTGACACGTACTTCTAAAGAAAGCATTGTTTTTCCTGGAGTTAAGTATTGTGCAAGTTGGTGGAATCACACTGCGTTTAAGTTTTTTAGGGCGTTAATATGGTTTATTTGTGTATTGCGGGTGTTTATACCATCGCTTGATAATTACCTAGGTGTTTTTACTGGTCTGAATGGCTGGCCTGGCGTTATGTTTGGTAATGCGCTGCTTACAGCTGGGTTTGCTTTGTCAATGATAGTTCATTTTAATATGGCCTCACTATGGCGCTCAGGAGTTGATCCAAACGGTCCACGGATACTAAAAACAAAAGGACTCTATCAGTTTTCAAGAAACCCTATGTATTTGGGTATTGTAGCAGCTCAAGTAGGGTTTTTCTTAGCATTACCGAGTATATTTAGTTTGGTATGTTTAATAGTTGGAGTTGTAGCTATTCACAGGCAAACATTGGTAGAAGAAAAGCATTTATCCGAGAGCTTTACTGCTGAGTATAAGCAATATTCGCAGCTTGTACCCCGCTGGTTTTAGAGAGTGCTTATTTATCGATAAAATATTTAACAAATTCTTGTCTTGATACAGGCTTTGAAAAAAAGTATCCTTGGATGTAGTCACAATTTAACTGTTTCAGTAACAAATATTGTTTTTGATCTTCTACGCCTTCAGCAACGACTTCTACATTTAAGTTATGAGCCATTGTAATAATAGCTTTTACCAGAGCAATGCTGTTTTCATTTGTTTCTATGTCTTGTATAAACGAGCGATCAATTTTTAGTATGTCGATATCTAGCCGTTGTAAATAAGCCAGTGATGAATACCCTACACCAAAGTCATCAATAGCAACATCTATCTGAAATTCACTTAGGTGCTTTAACTGTCTTTTAAACTCTGCGTCAGTACCCATTAAAGTATTCTCTGTTACTTCAATTAAAATTGAGTGAGCGGGTAAGTTATATTGCTTACTAGCCTGTATCCATCCACCAACCCATTCTCCTGAACGATCAATTTCAAGTGGTGAGGTATTGACGCTTACTTGGATCAGCTTATTTGAAAGTGTATTAAATAAAATACAGTCTTGTATTGCTTGAGACTCAACCCATTTACCAATATCAGTTATTAATCCATTTTTTTCTGCTATGGGTATGTAGAAAGTAAAATCAGGGGATAATCTACAGCTCAATGTTAAACATTACGTGGTACAACATCCTCACTGATTTTAGAGCTTGGAGATAGCTAATCATCCAAAGCCTCAAGATACAGGTGGTCAATAAAATTTGGCCACAGTTTTAGAATCTTGATATCTAACCTCAGATTTATTTGGCGCTATACCCTCGTTCTGTACTTAGGTTATTAAAAGGTTGCCAAGTGGCGACTATATCAACCCCGTTAGTTGTTGTTTCACCCTCTGAGACAATATCAAGGTCAACACGGGTTTGAGTAAGCGCAAATGCGGCTTGTTCAAATTGACCGAGTTGAAAAAAACGTATCGCGGGCAAAAACTGATTAGGATCGGTGTTAAATCTAATTGCAGCTATATTATCGGCATCGGTATGAAATGCAGAAAAGTCCACAGAGGTGTTTTCACTTTCAAAGCGGTAGCCCAACTCGTATGAAACATAATTTTCTGATTCAACGTTGTCGTTGCCATTGAGGAAAGTTGCAATCGCATATTCATCAATAGCTCTAATCCCAGCACTTCCTCCGAGCGCCTCTTCTACAACCGTGGCATTCACTTTATAGTCATCATTAAACTCTATAAGGGTTGGTGTACGAACACTTCTAGATATGGCTCCCCAAATTAGGTGGTTTTCTTGTGGCTTATAAATAACCCTAGCTGATGGTTGGTTTTCCCAACCAGTTAAGTCATTGTGATCGAGCCTAGTGCCAATAGTAAGGTCTAGAGAGTTAGGTATTACATTGTATTGAGCCTGAAGTAACCCGCCATACTGTTGTAGGTTGTTAAGGTTTTTATCACTGTCTAAAAATAGGCTCTCGTCAAAAGAGATATTGTTATACCTATAATTTAGCCCCCAATCTAGCTGCAAAGAGTTATATAAAAAGTTCATTTGGTAGTCTATGTCTATAGATTCAAAATTTTCTTTTATATAGGTCTGATTACCACTTTGTTTCAACCACGATATCTGCAACATTTGATTGGCATCTGGTGATATTCTATTTTCAAGGCGCGCCATAACACGCGAATCTGTGCGTGATAAGTCATCCGAAAATAAAACGTTTTTATTAGTTGCGTCAATGACTCCACGAAAGTTTTGGCCAAGGTTTGAGTGAGTAACGTCGCCTTGAACCAATGCCGACCAATCATCGCTAGGTGTAAAGTCAGTACGAAAGCCAAAAGAATGTTGTTTTGCTGTGTCGGTAGGCTCTAACGAAATTCCTTTTTTTGATTCATTGGCATTTTTTACATGGCCATGAATACGATAGCTTCCTTTATTAGCTAAATCGTTACCATAGCGTACATTGGTATTAATGTTTATTTGATTACCCGTAGTAGCATTTGCATAGGCCCCACGGGTATCAATACTGTTTTTAGTAATAATATTGATAACACCATTATTTGCATTTGTGCCCCACAATAAGCCGCCTTGACCGCGAATAACTTCTATTCGTTCTATATCATAAAGTGGGACGTTAAGTGTTTCCCAGTAGACAGCAGCAAATTTAGGTGTATATAAGCTTTGCCCATCCACCATAACTAAAAGTTTACTTGAAAATCGAGAAGCAACACCGCGCGAAGAAATTGCCCATTGGTTATTATCAAGTTGCCTAACTATAAGACCTGGCACCATTTTTAGCGCTTCAGGTACTGAGTTTGCACCCGACTTATATATTTGTTCTTTGCTTAATACATAGATTGACGAGGCGGTATTAAATGCAGACTGTGCTCGCTTCATTGCAGACGTTACTTACACATCCATTTCCATTAATGCGCTAAGGTTTAGCTCTGTGTCTTCAAAAGGGTCTGCAATCACAAGCGGCGATAATAATAAAAATGGCCATAGTGATTGATACGAAAATTTCACTAAGGATCTCCTACCTAGTCAAAGATTATATAAGCGAGGTTGCTTTTTAAAACATTACATTAACATCGTAAAAGCTTTAAACATAGAAAATACGTTATCGTCATTAATAAAAATCGAGACTACTTTTATTCGTATATCATTAGCTCATATAGCAATTTTGGTTAAAATAACATCATTACTAAGTGTAGGTTTAAATGATTGATTATATATATTATCTTATAACGAAAGTATTAAGCCCATGTTTGATTGCTTTTTGCCACCTAAATCAGGTTGTTTCGCATAAAAATGCTTTGATAAATTAAAATGATGGTGATCCCTAATGGTGGCGTAATTAAATTTATTCTCAATAAAGCCTATCAATACTGGTTCAGGGTTAAAAAATAAATTAATCTTGCTGCATTTAACGATTATCAGAATATTATATGAGTTTTATTTTTTCTGCACTGCTAGCTAGTCTTCCTGTTTTACCTGAGCCCGTTGCAAACAATGCCGTAGCTAAGGTTACAGTACAAAACCAAAGCTACTTTTTAAGTTTTATGGGGCTGGGTAAAAACAAACAACATACCGATGTACACAACAAGGTATTTTCTCTTAAATTAGGTGAGGGCGCATGGCAGCAGCAAGCGAGTGTGCCTTCAAGTTTGCCACTAAAAGGGCGCTTAGCAAGTACTGCTGTGGGCTTAGGTGAATACGCCTATGTATTTGGTGGTTATACGGTAGATAGCGACCATACTGAAATTTCAAGTCCCGATGTTTACCGTTTTGATATAAAAAGCAATACATACAAACACCTTGCAAGCATGCCAGTACCGGTAGATGACAGTGTAGCGCTGAGCTACAAAGAGCGCTACATTTACCTGATTAGCGGCTGGCATAACGATGGTAACGTAAATTTAGTACAGGTATACGATACCCAAACCAACACATGGCAACAGGCATCACCTTTTTTAGGCGAGCCAGTATTTGGCCAGGCTGCTGCTATTAGTGGTAACACTATTGTTATATGCGATGGCGTTAAAACCCAAGCAAACCCAGATTCACGCCGCTCTTTTGCAGGTGTTGCGCAGTGTTTAAAAGGCACAATAGATGCTAACAATGTGCAAAAAATAGATTGGCGCACGTTACCTCATCCTACAGGTGAGTCGCATTACCGTATGGCTGCTACTAGCTACAATGGCAACATTTACATGATGGCTGGTTCTAACAACCCCTATAACTATAACGGCATTGGTTATGATAAAAAGCCAGCACCGGCAAGTAAACACGTGTGGTGTTTTAATATTGAGCAAAATTCATGGCAAGTTTTATCGCCTTTAGCCGGAGGCACTATGGATCACCGCGGGCTACTTGAGCACAACGGGGCTTTATATCGTGTTGGAGGTATGAACAACCAACAACAAGTAATAAGCGATGTAACAGGTTATGAGGTAGCAAAGTGAATACGCTTTATATTACAGGCGCAGGGGTAAGTGCTGCTAGTGGTATACCTACTTTTAGGGGCGAAGATGGCTTTTGGACTATAGGCAGTAAAAACTATACGCCTATGGAAATGGCCACGCGTGCTATGTATCAAAACAATCCGCACGAGTTTTTAGCCTGGTATTACAACCGCTTTGCAACGTATCGTAACCATGGCCCTAACGACGTACACCACTGGCTTAGCGATAAAAACTTAATAACCCAAAATATAGATGGGCTTGATGGCAAAGCGGGTAATAAAAATTACATTGCTATACATGGCAGGCTCGATCAAATGACGTTATTTCATGAACAAGGCGAAGCAGTTAAACCGCTAATGACCCCATGGGATAGCGTAGACGAAAGCCGCCTGCATGACTCTCTTTTTGAGCTATTTAATATTCAAAACCAAACGCCTGAGTTAAACCATTCATTTAAGCCCTTTGTTTTATTATTTGATGAATACTACACCGAGCTTTACAGAATATCCGAAGCACAGCAGCGTATGCTCAATGCCGATAAAATTGTATTTATAGGCACCTCATTTAGTGTCAATATCACTCAAATGGCAATTGAAATAGCTCGTACTTACAGCATACCTATTGAGGTGGTAGATCCTAATCCCGCGCATGTTTTACACCCAAATGTAAGCTATAAAAAAATGACTGCACTTGAGTATATCCAGCATTGCTAATTTATTTATGTAATTTAAAACTTACAAATAAATACATAAAAATATGCGTTTTGTTAACCCCAGTGATACATGTTGTTTTATAATGAAACTGTAAACCGAAATCGTTTAAAATAACATGACCTAAGAGAGTTACATGAGTGATTTAACTGCAATAGCCAATTTATCAATATTATTAGTAGAGCCGTCAGAGGTTCAGCAAAAACTGATAATCAAATCACTAACTCAATGTGGTGTAACGCAAGTAGAAACTGCAAGTAATCAAGCGCAAACGTTAGCATTGCTAGAAAAGTATCACCCAGATTTAGTTATTAGTAGCATGTACCTAGCCGATGGTACTGCAGATTCTCTGTTACAAAATATTCGCTCAAATCCGCGCACAGAAAGCCAAGCGTTTATGTTAATCTCGAGCGAAAGAAATAAAAAATACCTTGAGCAATTAAGGCAGTCGGGCGTATTAGCTATTTTACCTAAACCATTCAGTGCAGATGCAATTACACGCGCATTAAAAGCAACGCTCGATATAATTACAGAAGAAGAGGTAGAACTAGAGCACTTTGATGTCACACTTTTACGTGTACTTGTTGTTGATGATAGTCGTTTTGCGCGCAAGCATATTATTCGTGTGCTTGCTGGTATGGGAATTCCAGCCCCGGTTGAAGCAGAAGATGGTAAACAAGCAATTGAAAAACTTAACGAGCAGTCGTTCGACTTGATTGTTACCGACTATAACATGCCGGAAATGGATGGGCGTGAGTTAACCGAAACAGTACGTGGCTCAAATGCTTACTCGCATATTCCTATTTTAATGGTGAGCTCAGAGGCAAACGACACCCATCTAGCTAATATTGCGCAAGCGGGCGTTGATGCCATTTGTGATAAACCGTTTGAACCCGCAACAGTGCGAGATTTACTCTTTAAAATAATGTCGTGATAGACATTTTTTCATCACATGTATTTAAAATGAGTGCAAAAATAACAGCACTCGTTTTTAAATACTTTTACATTTTCCCTAATCTATAAATAAGCAGCGCTGTTTTAGCGGTGTTTTTATTTAAACTGGTTAAATCGGCGGTTTCGTTTTTAGTGTGCGCGCCACTTCCCATTAGTCCTAGGCCATCAAGCGCCATATCAACATGGTTTGCAGCAAACGAAATATCAGCAGCGCCGGCATTACGAGGGTTTGCAGCCACCACTTTGTTATAACCTAAGTCTTGGCTTGCTTGGCTATACAGTGCAAGCAGCTTTGTATTACCCTCGGTGAGTCCCATTGGTGGGTAGCCGTCTTCAAAAATAAGTTCGGCTTGGCTGCCATTTAAGCTTTTAGCCACTATTTGCTGCATCACTTTTTTAGCGCCCTCGACCTGCTTTGGCGAAAGCGCTCGTAAATCACCCGCTACATGCACGGTTTGTGCAATTACATTACTTTTACCAAACGCCGTGGCTGACGAGTTAGCACTGTTGTACTGTGCATCAGTGCCACCGACAATAAGCCCCGGGTTAAAGGTTAAATTAGGTTGCGTGGCAAGTTGCTCTCTAAAGTCATTTAGAATACGCGACGCCTCGTAAATAGCGCCATAGCCCACATTGTCACTAAATATTTGCGATGAATGTGCAGCATTGGCCGTTACATTTAATGTCCAGCCAGTATAACCACGGCGCGCTGCCATCGCGGTTTTAATATTGTTATCGCCATTTTCATAGCCAAGCGCTACATCTGCCCATATTGCGCCATCAACAATGGCCTGTTTAGATAAGCTAAGTGGGCGACCGCTGCTTTCCTCATCGCCGGTAAGCAGTACTTTTACGCTTACGTTTTCAAGTAAATTAAGGGCTTGTAAGCTTTTAAGGGCGGTAATTATAATGGTATTGCCGCCTTTCATATCGGCTACACCCGGGCCACTCGCGGTGTTCTCATCAATTTGTTTATAGGTAGTAAAGTTATCGTGTTTGGCAAACACAGTATCAAGGTGGCCGATCATCAGTATTTTTATTGCCTCGGGGTTTTTACTCTCATGCGTAGCGAGTACATGCCCTGCACGGTTAAACGCACTGCCATCTAACCAGTCAACCTTAAAACCAATCGCTTTTAATTGCTCGCTTGCCAGCGCGCCTACCTTTTTTACGCCTTCAATATTAAGTGAGCCGCTATTAATATTTACCGCTTGTTCTATTTCTTTAAGCGCTTGCGGCATGTTTTTATCGACCTGTTTTACTATTTCACGCTCGTTTTTATTAAGCGCCGCATGGCTTGTAAGCGGTAGGGTACTCGCAAGGATAAATATAAGTGCTTGGCTAAATTTTAAAAGTGACATAACAGCCTAATAATTGGAGAATAGTTCAGCTAATATGAAGTAAAAATACAGAGTATTCAATAGGGGAAGCAGAAGAGGGAGTAGCAAACTTTAATAGTAACTTAGCGCGAGATAGAGATATCATAATATTTATAAATGGTAATCACCTACTGTATTTGCTAATAATAAAGGATTGTTACTTTGGGGGAGGGTTATCCGTTCTCCGAACTACGTTTATTAGCTGTCAAGGAGGATAAATTGGCAAAATTAAGAGTTTTTGTTTCGTCTACTTGTTACGATCTGGGAGTGGTACGCTCAGAACTTCGCCCATTTATAAAATCACTTGGGCATGAACCAGTAATGAGTGATTATGCTGATATCTTGTACGACCCAAGATCTCATACTCATGATAGTTGCATAAAGGAAGTACCAAACTGCGATATGGTTGTCCTAATTATAGGCTCGAGGTTTGGAGGTACGGGTATACCATCTATATTAGAAAACTTCGACTTTGAACACTTGAAAAGTACCTCTTCAAAAGCAGAGCTACTAGAGTCTAAAGATAAATTGTCGATTACACAGCTTGAAATACTAAAAGCAGCTGAACATTCAATTCCTATATATGCATTTGTTGATGAGAAAGTTTTTCATGATCATCATGTTTATGAAAAGAATAAAGGGAAGCCTGAGGTTATTGATGCAATAGAGTTCCCTTCGATACAAAAGAAAGAAACAGCAAAATATATTTTTGAATTCATAAACTACCTTACACACCGGACTCATAATAACAGTATCTTACCTTTTTCTAGGCTTGATGAGATAAAGGATAATCTTGTTGGTCAATGGTCACAACTTTTCCAAAGGTTGTTATCTGAACACCGAAATAGGGAAGTTGAGTCTAGGCGTTATAGAGATTTTTCTGAAAGACTAGAAGATTTGAAGTCAGTAGTAATGGCATCTATCGCGACTCCTGATCTTAGAGATACTGCTAGGGGAGCTATTCGTTATAGGCATTTGCTTACCTTTCTTTCTTCATTGCCGGCCTCAAATATTAAGGAGCTCTTAACATCAGACTTGTCATGGACAGCTCTTCTGAAAGAGTTTGGAATCACTGGCATCAGGCAGGTTGAGAGTGATGAACGGATGAGACCAGAATTATTCTTAATCAAGACAGATGGTACATTTTATAAGTGTCGATATCATTTTGGAATTATGGAAGAAATACAGACAGATTGGGGAAGCTTTATACAAATTGATCAAGAAAGCCGTAAAGCGATTATTGATGTGACCCTAGAAGATCGAGATAGTAGAAGATACAGACCTGTGGCTCACGTTAATAAGCAATTTGAAGAGTATTTAGAAGAGATATATTTACAACAAAAGTTGGAACTAGATGAAGGCAAGCTTTAACAGGACTTTGCTTTTTGCATCTTTTGTTGATTGAAATTATGCTATTTCACCTTTCTATTTCATTAAATACAAACAACCATCAGGTTTAACGCATTAGCATTAAACCTGACAGCTCAAACTCAACCAATCAACGTTAGTTAGTTGGCATTAAATATATTTCGCGTACGCTGTTGCGCTGGTTTGCTTCTATTGCAAACAATACCGCGTCGGCTACATCTTGTGGGTCGAGTTTGTCGGGCTTAGCTTCATCAAAAAATGGGGTATTTACCATGCCAGGGGCTATGGTGGTACAGCGGCCATTCCACTCGCTCATTTCCTCAGCTAAGTTTTGCCCAAACCCGTAAGCAAACCATTTGGTTGCACCGTAAATAGAGCCTCTAATAGGCTTACGACCAGCGGCTGAGCTGGTTAATATAAAGTGACCTTTGTTTTGGCGTAAATGTGGCAGTGTTGCTTTTGCCGTCCACAGCAGAGCTTTAATGTTTATGTCTATCATGGTTGACCATTCATCGGGGTCGCCTTTTTCGGTGCCTGCGGTTGAAACGCCCATACCTGCATTGGCAAATGCGGCATCTAGTCGGCCAAATTTTTCGAGCCCTTTTGTTACTACGTTTTCAAGCTCGGTAAAGTCGGTGGCATCTGCAGGTACACTCAGTGCGTTATCTTCACCTAATAATTGTACTAATTTAGTTAATTTGTCTTCGCTTCTGGCTGTAAGTATTACTTTGTGGCCGTTATTAACCAGTGTTTTAGCAGTTGCTTCACCTATGCCACTAGAAGCACCTGTAATGAGGACTATTTTTTCTTTCGCCATGATTATTTCTCCTATGTTTACATATTCAAAATGATAAGAACGGTTTAACTAATACGTGCTGTTTACTGTAACAGTATAGGGTTAACAGGGCTTGAATGGAGAAGCCTGTTTATCTTTTGAGGTTGAGGTTGAGGTTGAGTTTGCATCAGAGTGCTTGGTATTTGGGCAAGGGGCATAAACACAGAACGATTAAACCTTTATTGGGTAGAAGCAATTTTAATTCTGAAAGGTCAGGCCCCATTAATTGGTTGGCCTTAGGTGTATTTCTCTGATGTTATTACGCTGGTTTGCTTCAAGTGCAAAGAGTACGGCGTAGGCAACATCTTGTGGGTATAATTTGTCGGGCCTTGCTTCATCGGTAAATGGGGTATTTACAGCACCTGGGGTTATGGTGGTACAGCGCCCACCCCATTCGCTCATTTCTGCTGCTAGGTTTTGGCCAAAGCCATAAGTAAACCACTTACTTGCACCATATATTGAGCCTTTAACAGCTCTGCGGCCAGTCGCTGAGCTGGTTATAATAAAATGGCCTTTGGTTATTCGTAAATGGGGCAGGGCAAGCTTAGCGCTCCACAGCAGGGCGTTTATGTTTATATCAAGCATAGTTGCCCATTCGTCGGGGTCGCCTTTTTCTATTCCTAATGTGTTTAGCCCTTTACCTGCGTTTGCAAATGTAGCGTCTAAGCGGCCAAATTTGTTAAGCCCTTTTGTTACTGCGTTTTTAAGCTCGTTAAAATTGGTTGCATCTGCCGGTACGCTGAGTGCGTTATCTTCACCTAATTCTTTAACTAATTTTGTTAGTTTGTCTTCGCTTCTGGCGGTAAGTATGACTTTGTGGCCGTTATTAACCAGCGTTTTGGCGGTTGCTTTGCCAATACCGCTAGAGGCACCTGTAATGAGGATTACTTTTTTGTTCGCCATGGTTATTTCTCCTATGTGAGCCTATTCAAAATGAGGAAAGTATTTACGGTAACTTGTGTACTAACACTAACAGTGTGTGGTTAACCTAAATTGAATAGTAACGTCAGAGAAACATAGCTTTTATTTAATGCTTTAATTTAATACAAAAACAATAGGTATAACTAATTTATAGCTATATACTCGCGCGGTTTTTTAGCCATTAAGGCTAAATTGTGGGTTTAGCGCATTTAGCTTTGCTCATTTTTAAATTGTGCTGAGTGTCAGCCGTTTTTGGAATATGTATGAAAGATAAACTTATTGTGTTTTGGCAAAGCCATTCAGAAACTATCATCACTTTAGGTTACAAAGTGGTATTAGCGTTGGCTATTTTAGTTGCGAGTGCGCTTATTGCGCGCTCGATTAAAAAAGCGATTAAAAACTCTAAGTCGCCATTAAAAAAAGTAGACGAAACGCTACTGCCGCTTCTATCGAGCATTGCAGGGTATTTAGTTTACATAATTGCTGGGCTGTTTATTTTAGATATTTTTGGCGTTAATACGGCAAGTTTAATAGCGCTAATGGGCGCGGCGGGTTTAGCGATTGGTTTGGCGCTTAAAAATACATTAAGTAATATTGCCGCTGGCATTATGTTACTAATACTTAGGCCATTTAAAATAGGCGACTTTGTAGATGCGAGCGGCACGCTTGGCACAGTAAAAGAAATAAACTTATTTACGACCATTTTTAAAACCACCGACGGCCTTTATATCGCATCGCCTAACGGTAAAGTATGGGGCGGCAACATTAAAAACTTTACCCGTAACGGTAAAAGGCGCATGGATATAGTGGTGGGAATTTCGTACGCCGACTCTATTGATGTAGGTTTAAATGTACTTAAAGAACTCGCCGAATCAGAAGGCCGACTACTTGCAGAGCCTGCACCTAAAGTAATGGTTACCTCAATAGGCGAAAGTGCGGTGAACATTCAATTACGTGCATGGACGGTAAACGGCGATTACTGGCAAACTGTGTGGGATTTAAATAAACGCGTCAAAGAAGCTATAGAAGGTGCAGGGCTGAGTATTCCGTTTCCGCAGCGTACTTTGCATATATCTGAGTCGATGGCATCGGCAGTAACGGTTAATAAAGATATTTAAACACTATTAGCATAAATAAAAATAGCGAGCCAAGGCTCGCTATTTTTGTATTAGCCTTTGTGTTGGCTGAGGTATTAACCTTCTAATTGAAAGTCGTATACTGAGCCTAAGTTAAGCAGCTGGGTTAGTTCATCCAGTGCTTGGTAGCTTTCGGTAAGGAGGGCTGAGTCGGCAAAGTCGCTTGCACCTAGCTTATCGCGGTAGTTACGCTTTGCCCAGTCACAAAGCTGAGTGTATTTAGTATCGGTTAAAATAACCTCTGGGTTTATCGCAGAAAGTTCTTGCTCGTTAAGAGCTACACGTAAACGCAAGCAGGCAGGACCGCCACCATTTTGCATGCTTTGGCGCAGGTCAAAAAACTGTACTTGGTTTACTGGGTTATCGGCCATAATCATTTCTTCAATGTAGGCATTTACTGCACTATTACGTTGGCACTCTTGGGGGGCAACTAACAGCATTGAACCATCATCTAAGCTTACTAATTGGCTATTAAATAAGTAACTGCTTACTGCATCGCTAATGCTTACTTTATCGGTAGGTACTTCAATTATGTATAGCTGTTTGCTGCCGGTGTAGGCATCGCGAATTTCTTGCAGGGCATCTTGTTGGTTTAAAAATGCTTGCTGGTGGCAAAGTAATACATTTGCGTTGCCAACGGCAATTACATCGTTATGAAACACACCTTGGTCTATTACGTCCGGGTTTTGCTGAAGCAAAATTTGGCTCGATTCTTTTAAGTTATGCAATCGGCAAATGGCTTCTGAGGCTTCGAGTGTTTGTCTTGCAGGAAACTTAACAGGTTTAGGTAATTGGCTGTTAAAGGCGCTAGCGCCAAATACAAACATTTCTAGGCCTTGCTCACCATGGCTGTCGCAAAAACGGGTGTGATTTGCAGCGCCTTCGTCGCCAAAAAAGCCTTGATCAGGTAAATGAGTATGGTGTGTAAAATAACTATCGTTATTAAACATGGCTTTTAATAAGCGGGTAGTTGTAGCAGGCTCTAGCGAGCGATGAAATTTATTATTTAAATTAGCCGACGTAAAATGCACTTTGCCATCGAGTGTATCTGGAGAAGGTGAAACAGTTGCTGCATTGGCGGTCCACATTGCAGAGGCCGAATAACATGCACGTAATAAAATAGGGTCGGCTTTAAATGCTTTATGAATGACTTGTGCGTCGTTACCGGTAAAGCCTAAACGACGAAGCACGTTTAAATCAGGGCGTGCGTGAGGTGCAAACACACCTTGTGTTAGGCCTTTATCGTGCATGGCTTTCATTTTTTCTAGGCCCTGTAATACGGCCTCTTGCGGGTTTGAAAAGCTTGTCGCGTTATTTAATGAGGCAACATTACCATACGATAAACCGGCATAGTTATGGGTTGGGCCCACTAATCCATCAAAATTCACTTCTAAGGCGCGCATACTTTTTCCAAAAATAATTAATATATAACAACAATACAACGCAATAGCTGCGCTTGCAAAGCGTATAGTCAGTGGTTTTAAATATTTAATTTAATACGTTGTATTTAGTAGGAAGGTTTTATTTTATAGGCAGGGTATAAAATTAAATAATGTACAAAAATGCAGTTGGGCTTATTTACACAGCTTACGCTGCGTTTTTGTACATTACCGTGTTACTTAACATAGGCACGTTCTTTGTCGGCAGTAGTATGTGTATTGGTTGGCTCGTTTACCTGCCAAACGCTAATGTCTAAACGCCACAAAAGATAAAGGGTATGGTAAAAACTGATCATGGTTATTCCTTATTGAATCACTAAACACGTGTTTAATTAAGGAAGAATTGTGCCAATGTTAAGTTGAATATTTTATGAATATAAATCAGCTATTTAATTTATTTGCTTTATTTTGTGCAATTAAACTAGCACCAAAATAGGTAAAAATAGTCAATATTTGCACTTTTTTGGATCATAAAAACAACTCAGCCCTGCAAAAAGTAAGCGGGGCTGGTTGAAGTAAAATACAAGCATAAGCGTGTTTAACGACCAACTTGCCCTTTTACTATTGGTTTGAACGACATGACTTTAAATTTACCGTGGCTCTCGTTTTGACCATTATTTAATACTGGCGAATGATGTAGGTCGTTAACGGTAAAATATATTTTATGATCGGCGCCATAACTAAAGCCATCTGGCCAGCTTAAGCGCTCGTCTTTAAATAATACCTGGTATTTACCACTTGGTTTTACTACGCCAATTGCGCCGTTGGTTATGTCGGTAACATACACATTGCCGCCGCCATCAACAATAATACCGTCTGAAATGGGTTTAGTGCCGTAACGCGTTACTTTACTCTCAAGGGTGCTTGCGCTCAGGCTTTTATTGTTAATATCGCTTGTGGCAATACGGTAAACCGACGTGCCAGACATAGAGCCAAAGTAAAGCCACTGTTCGCTTGGGTCGAGTGTGATTGGGTTTACGCCTAAACGAGCTGGCTGTCCGCCTAGTTTCATGGTGCGCCCTTCAATGACCATATCGATGTTTTCGGCTGTGGTGTATTGGCTATTTTGTAATACTCTGCGCGCCTCACCAGTTTTTAAATTTACGGTAATAATAGCGGCTTGGCTGCCTTGTGCGGTGTCGGCAATGTATACAACACCGTGTTTATTATCGATGACTAAATCGTTTAAAAACGAGGTGTCGGTAATGGTGGGTTTAGCTAAGTAAATTATTTTATGCAGCTGCTCTTTATGGGTATCCCATCCGACTAAACGACCAGCATGATCAGGGCCTGATGTATCAAGCATCCATAACACGCCATCGGCTGATACATTTATGCCCAGTACATCGTAAAACCCTTTGCCGTTATTATACGCGTATGCCCATTCTTCATTAGGGTACGGTTGGATGGTGCCATCGCTTAATAGCTCCATAATTTTTTGTTTTTGGCCGTAAAAACCATGTACCGACAAAAACTTACGACCCGATGGCGTAATAGCAATGTTACCCGGTGGGTGTTGCGCGACGAAAGTGGCGACTGTTTTTAAATCAGCATTTTGATTAGCGGTATTAGCAAACACACTGCTGGTTAAAAACGCGGTGCTGCAGGCTGCAACTAAAAGTATTTTTTTAATCTCGATCATGTTTAAAAGCCTTCTAAAACAAGTTTACCGCGTGATGTGTGCGATTCTAAAATTTGGTGCGCTTTATATAAATTAGCGGCGTTTATTGGGCCTAAATTTTGCCCAAGTGTGGTTTTGAGCGTACCTGAGTCTATAAGCTCACTAATTTCATTAAGTAAGGTGTGCTGCGCTGTTATATCGGCGGTAGTAAATAGCGAGCGGGTAAACATAAACTCCCAATGTACCGATATACACTTACGCTTAAATTTTAAAATATCGAACGATGTAGGGTCGTCTATTAGCGCAAATTTACCTTGGGGTTTAATACACTCCACTATTTGGTCTTGGTATTGGTCGGTATGGGTTAAGCCAATAACGTAATCAAACTCAGCTAAACCCAGCTCTTTGCGCTGCTCGTTTAAGTTTTTAGAATGATCGAGCACGTGATCGGCTCCTAACTCTTTAAGCCAAGTTACGCTTTGCTCGCGTGATGCAGTACCTACTACGTTTAGCCCAGTAAGCTGCTTGGCAAGCTGTACTAAAATAGAGCCAACGCCACCTGCGGCGCCAATAACTAAAATAGATTGCTGAGTATTTTGCTTATTTTTAGGCACTTGCAGGCGATCAAACAGCATTTCGTAGGCGGTAATGCTGGTTAGCGGCAGCGCTGCTGCTTGTGCGTCGGTTAATGTTTTAGGCGCACGGCCTACAATACGCTCGTCGACTAATTGAAATTGCGCATTACTGCCTTGGCGCGATAAATCGCCGGCGTAAAATACACGATCCCCCACATTAAATAACGATACCGACTCGCCAATGGCTTTTACAATACCTACGCCGTCCCAGCCTAATACTTTGTAGCCTTGCTCTGGCGCTACATTGGCACGTATTTTTGTATCTACAGGGTTTACCGAAATAGCATTTACTTCAATAAGTAGGTCGTGCCCGGTAGCGGTTGGGGTATCGAGTTCAATTGCTTGTATAGAGCTGGGTGTAAGCGTTTTAGAGTTTTTGGTGTAGCCAAATGCTTTCATGTGCGTTCCTGATGATTTTAACTAAGTATTTTTAACTTATAAGCACTATAGCTCAGTTGAAAAATAGAAAAAGACATGAAAAACTAAAGCACTTTCAAATTTTAATTGAAAATATGCGATCATTTAACGATATTCAAACTTTTATAGATGTAGCTAGTTGCGCCAGTATTTCTGAAGCCGCACGGCAAAACGCGCAAACACCAGCGGCGGTAAGTGCCGCTATTAAACGCCTAGAAAAAGATTTAGGAAACGTGCTGTTTATTCGCTCTACCCGCAGCTTACGATTAAGTGTGGCAGGGGAGCAGTTTTTAAGTTACGCCAAAGATTCACTTTCGCTTATTCAACAAGGTGTAGCCGCAGTGCAAACTGCAGTAGGCGAAGTAACAGGGACGCTACAGGTATCGGCCCCCTGCGATTTAGGGCGAAATAAACTAAGTGAATGGCTCAATGAGTTTTTAGCGCAATATCCGCATGTAAAACTTAAACTGCATTTAAGTGACGAAGTAAGCGACATTTACAGCCAATCAATTGATATTGCGCTTCGCTTTGGCGTACCAAAAGATTCGCAGTTAATTGCAGCGCCGCTTTTTTTAAATAATGCGCGTATTTTAGTGGCCTCTCCTGAATATGTAGTAAACAATGGATTACTTACACACCCCCTTAATTTAACGCAGCATACCACCATTACCTTTATGCGTTTTGGTGAAGTGTTTAAAGAGTGGCGATTTTATAAAAATGGCGCGGTGCAAAAAGTGCAGCTAAATTGCCAACACATAGTAAACGATGGCGAAATGGTTAGGCGCTGGGCGCTAGAGGGCAAAGGCATTGCGTATAAGTCGTACTTGGATGTAATTGATAATTTAGCAAGCGGGCAACTCGTTCATTTATGCCCAGAGTGGCAAAGCGATCCGCTACCGCTTTATATGATGTACGCTGACCGGCGCCAAATGACCCCGGTGATCAGCGCATTCAGGGCGTTTATTCAACAAAAAATAACCGCGTTAGTTGGCTAACTCATCATCGCTTTTAGTATGTAAATCGTTTACTACTAAATCAAGTAGTTGCATAAGCTGTTTGGCTTGTGTGGGGTCTACACTTTCAAACTTACATAGTATATTTTTTGGAATATCAGCGGCGTCGTTTTTAAGGGCTTGCCCACTGTGGGTAAGCTGAATTAGGCGTTTACGCTTGTCGTGTTCGTCTTTAATAACAGCTAGCAGAGACTTTTCGGTCATTTTTTTGAGTATTTGGGTCATAGCGCCGCCATCAATAGCGGTTTTATCTATTAGCTGCGCGATGGTTATTTCGTCTTGCTCCCACAGCGCCATCATTACTACATACTGCGGATACGTTAAATTAAGTGCAGCTAAAGGCTCACGGTAAGCGCGTGCAATGCTATTTGATGCCATATATAGCCTATGACACAGCTGATTTTTTAATTTTAATTGCTCAAACGACATACCTAACTCCCAACGCGATAATACCTTTAACTCAAAAAAACATTTTAATTTGCATGCAAAGTATTTGCAATCTCTAATTACTTACCCTATTATTTTGCATGCAAAATAAATTAATTGATAAACTTTGGAGTTCACTATGAATGTATTACAAAACGTTGCCTACACAGCAAAAGCAACTGCAACCGGTGGCCGTGAAGGTGTAGCTAAATCTGACGATGGCCGTTTAGATGTGAAGCTATCAACCCCAAAAGGGCTAGGTGGTGATGACGGACAAGGCACTAACCCAGAGCAGCTATTTGCAGCAGGTTATGCAGCGTGTTTTATTGGCGCACTAAAATTTGTAGCAGGTAGCGAAAAAATTGCGCTACCAAGTGATACACACATTAATTCTGAAGTATCTATTGGCGCAATTGAAGGCGGTTTTGGCATTGCAGTTAAATTAGCGGTATCACTAGGTGATATGGATAAAGCAGCAGCGCAAGAGCTGGTAAATAAAGCACACCAAGTATGCCCATACTCAAACGCTACACGCGGGAATATTGAGGTGGAACTTTCGGTTATTTAGTTAACTGATTACTTAGCATTGTAATAGCCCAGGGGTTTTGCCACTGGGCTTTTTTTGTGCGTTGCAATTTAGCTGAGTTTCCACGCTTATAAATAAATATACGAAAAATCGTATATTCACTATTTCATATATTCTTGTTTTGTTTTATTGTATGCACACTAACTAAACGAGGATGCTATGGAACAACTCAACCCACTACAATTTTACAAGTGCTTAGCCGACGATACGCGCTTAAAAGCCATGTTATTAATTAGCCATGAGCAAGAGCTATGTGTGTGTGAGCTTGTTGCTGCGCTTGAACTTAGCCAACCTAAAGTATCGCGCCATTTAGCGCAGCTTAGGCAATGTGGCTTATTGAGCGACCGTAAGCAAAATCAATGGGTGTACTACAGCATTAATAAAGCCCTGCCAGAGTGGTCTCTTAGCGTAATAACACAAACACGAAACGAAAATTCTTCGTTTTATAACGACGATTTAAATCGACTCAATGCAATGGGTAATCGCCCAGAGCGTGCAGCAAGCTGCTGTTAATTAAGCAAATTGATATAACTTTACGAAAGGTATTTATTATGACAATTAAAGTAGGTATTAACGGCTTTGGCCGTATGGGACGTTTAACACTGCGCGCGGCATTAGAATGGCCAGAAGTAGAATTTATTAAAGTAAACGATATTGCTGGTGATGCTAAAACACATGCCCATTTATTAGAGTTTGACTCAGTGCATGGGCGTTTAGCGCACAGCGTAACAGCAAACGAACATAGCTTTAGTGTGGGTAAACACACTATTGCGGTTACCAATAACAAAACTATTAACGACACCGATTGGTCTGATTGCGATGTAGTAATAGAAGCCAGCGGTAAAATGAAAACCACTGAGTTGTTAAATCAATACTTAGCACAAGGTGTTAAGCGCGTTGTGGTAACCGCACCAGTAAAAGAAGACGGCATTTTAAATGTGGTTATGGGCGTTAATGATAATTTATATAACCCAGATGAGCACAAAATTGTTACAGCGGCTTCGTGTACGACTAACTGTTTAGCGCCTATTGTAAAAGTACTACAAGAAAAAGTAGGCATTAAGCACGGCTCAATGACCACTATTCACGATATTACCAATACCCAAACTATTATTGATGCGCCACATAAAGACTTACGCCGTGCTCGTTCGTGCGGGACAAGTTTAATACCCACCACAACAGGTAGCGCAACAGCTATTACGCATATATTCCCTGAGCTAAAAGGTAAGTTAAATGGCCACGCCGTGCGCGTACCGTTAACTAACGCATCAATTACCGACTGTGTATTTGAGCTTGAGCGTGGTGTAACTGCAACTGAGGTAAATGAATGGTTTGCTCAGGCGTCTAAAAACGAGCTTGCAGGTGTATTAGGCTACGAAGAAAAACCGCTGGTATCGATTGATTACAAAACCGATCCACGTAGTAGCATTATTGATGCACTCTCTACCATGGTTATTAATAATACACAGCTTAAATTATACGCTTGGTACGATAACGAATGGGGCTACGCTAATCGTACCGCCGAGCTTATGCTTAAAGTTGCTAAAAGCGACTTGGTTTAACCATTTATAAGGTTTAAAGGGCTTTAACCATGTTTGAGCAGCTTGCTAATTTACCTACAGCAATAAAACAGTATTTAATTATTACCGGTAATTATTGGGCATTTACCTTAACCGATGGGGCACTGCGTATGCTGGTGGTGCTGCATTTTCATCAGTTAGGGTATGGTGCGTTGGCTATTGCCATGCTGTTTTTGTTTTACGAAATTTTTGGTGTGATCACCAATTTAGTGGGCGGTTGGTTAGGTGTCAAACTTGGGTTAAATAAAACTATGAATATAGGCTTAGGGCTGCAAATTGTTGCCTTAGGCATGCTGTGTGTACCGGGTGATTGGCTCACAGTTGCGTATGTCATGGTAGCGCAAGCACTAAGTGGTATTGCAAAAGACTTAAATAAAATGAGCGCCAAAAGCGCGATTAAGTATTTAGTTCCTCAAGGCGACAGCGGGCAAGCGCAATTATATAAATGGGTTGCTATTTTAACGGGGTCTAAAAACGCACTTAAAGGCGTAGGCTTTTTTTTAGGTGGCTTGCTATTAAGTTTATTTGGGTTTATTGGCGCTTTAGTTGGGCTTATTGTATTACTCAGCATAGCGTGGGTAATAAGTTTAGTGTTTTTAAAAGGCGACATGGGTAAAGCTAAAACTAAACCTAAGTTTAAAGAGTTATTTTCAAAATCTCGTGCAATTAATTTACTCAGTGCAGCGCGTTTGTGCTTATTTGCAGCGCGTGATGTGTGGTTTGTGGTTGCATTACCGGTTTATTTAGCGGCTCAGTTTAAGTGGGATCATTGGTGGGTAAGTGGGTTTATGGCAACGTGGGTTATTGCTTACGGACTAGTGCAATCTCAGGCACCACGTATTACAGGACACAGCCAATCTCATAAACAAGCAAGTGCCACTGCATATTGGTGGGTGGTGTTACTGAGCATGGTTACTTTAGTATTAGCCGTTTTAATGCAACTTAACTTAGCGGTACACATAACCTTAATAGTTGGGCTACTTATTTTTGGGGCTGTGTTTGCAATTAACTCATCGCTACACAGCTTTTTAATTGTAAGTTTTGCTAAAGACGATGGGGTGTCGTTAGATGTGGGCTTTTATTACATGGCCAATGCAATGGGGCGTTTATTAGGGACTGTGTTGTCTGGTTGGGTATTCCAAGTTTATGGATTAAGTGCCTGTTTGTGGGTGAGTGTGGTGCTATTACTAAGTGCCTCAGTGACGACTGCTTTTTTAGCCAAGCGTTAAAACTCAACGTATTGTATTAAATTAAATTTTGTTAACGGTTATCGATAGCTTGATTAATAAAATCGTCTAAACTGTATTTGTAGTTTAAACAAAGGGCGGGTCAATGCGAGAAATATCGTTAGCAAAAAAACTACTGTGGATTACAGTAGGCAGTATATTTATAACAGTTTTGGTGCTTTCTAGTGTTTTGTGGTGGCAGCTATCATCAAGCAACGATGAGCTATCAACCCAGTCAGAAAAATACATAGTAGCAGAGGTTGAAGAAAAGCTAAGTGCTAATGCGGCTGTATATGGTGAAAGAATTGCAGGGTTTATTAACGAGGCATACCGTGTCCCTTTTTCTCTCGCTGCCATATTAAGTGGCACGGCGGGTAATGATGCACTTAGTCGCGAATCCGTTGTTAATCTTAATCAATCCATATTAAATAATAATGAATCGCTTTCTTCCATCTACTCCCAGTTTGAAGTAAACGGTTATGATTCTAAAGATACTCAATTTACAAGCGGCTACAGTCACTCTGTTGATGGTGCTGGTACACTCGAAATTTATTTTACGCGTAGTAAAGCAGGCGTGGTTGAGCAGCAAGTTGTAGACGACCCTGCCGAAAAATATTTCACTAAGCTTAATGAATTTGGCCTGCGAGAGTCTGAATGGTATTTGTGTGCTAAAGACAACGTTAAGCCCTGTATTATGGAACCCTACCTATACGAAATTACGCCAGGCAACTCAGAAATGATGACGTCTCTTACGGTTCCTATTGTCAAAGATGGTCGGTTTGTTGGTATATCTGGCGTTGATTTAACGTTACCGGTTTTTCAAGAGTTAACAGAGCAGCTTTCAAAAGAGCTTTATAATGGTCAAGCTAAGGTAACATTGTTAAGTGATTTTGGTTTAATAGTAGGCAGTAGCCACTACAAAACCAAGCTTGGCCGACCTTACAAAGAAGCCATGTCATCCACGATTACCAGTAAAGTTGAAAAGGTACGAGGTGAAAACAATCTTTTAAAAGCGGATGACACTTACCTGGTTAATTACCCCATAAATATAAAGCTTGCAGACACTCAGTGGTCGCTTATTATTGAAGTACCTGCAAATTTAGCACTGGCTGGCCCACAAGCTTTGAGCGAAAATATGCAAAGCACCGCAGCAGCATTGGGCACTATTATTTTAGTAACCGGCTTAATTATTGCGGGTGTTGCTTTTGTAGTTATGAAATTTGTTGTAGCAGGTGTTATTGCCCCACTTGAACAAATACAAGAACGCGTTGATAACCTAGCCAGTTCAGAAGGCGACTTAACACACACCTTACATGTAGACAGCCATGCCGAACTAATTGCACTGGCTGGTGGTTTTAACCGCTTTTTAACCAAATTACGCGACCTAATTGCTGAGCTTAAAGCCGTATCAGATCAGACTAAGCAACAAGGCGAAATTGCCCAGCATATAGCCATCGACACAAAACATAATGTGCAGGCGCAGTTTAAAGAAATAGAAAGCGTTGTTACCGCTATGAACGAAATGAGCGCAACGGCACTTGAAGTCGCAAGAGCGTCTGAGCAATCGGCGCAGCAAGCTGACGAAATAAACGGCTTAGTGGTAAGCAGTGAGTCGAGCTTGTCGTCGGCTATGACGCAAGTTAAAACCATGTCAGAAGAAATAAAAGAGGCAAACCAAGCGGTTGAAAAAGTAGCCACGCGCAGTAAAGACATAACGCAAATTTTAGATGTGATCAGAACTATTTCAGAGCAAACTAACCTACTGGCACTAAATGCAGCCATTGAAGCTGCACGTGCTGGCGAACACGGCCGAGGTTTTGCCGTTGTTGCTGATGAAGTACGAGCACTTGCCTCTAAAACCCGTTCATCTACCGATGACATTAGCAACCTTATAGACAGCCTACTGCATGAGGTTGGCAATGCTTCCACTGTAATAGAAAAAGGCGTTGTAAGAGCACAAAACGCGGTTGACGAAACCTCTGTTGCCTTTGACGCGTTGCACAGTGTGGTTGTAAAAGTGGATGAAATAACCAATCAAATTACGCATATTGCAACAGCCGCTGAAGAGCAAAGCCTAGTAACAGAGGAAATAAACCGTAATTTAACGCTTATTTCTGATGCAGCTTCTCAGTTGTCTGGTTTATCTTCGCAGGCTGGCGACAGCAGCGAAGTTCTCAATAAGCTAGTTGCTCAACAAGATAGCGAACTCAATAAGTTAAAAACCTAACAGGTACATAATTCCTAAAAATAAAAAACGGCGGTAATTACATTACCGCCGTTTTTTTTGCCATTAATTGAGCTAAAGGGTTTAGAGCGTTTTCATAATTTTAAACATTTGATCGATCATAGGTTGTGCAAGCTCCTCAACACCCGGGCGGTTAAAATAGCCGCGTAGGCCTGTAAATTGCACTTTAAAAAAGCGGGCGTAGTCTTTTGGGCTAACCTCGCCTTTTAGCTCTTCACGCGCAATGGCTTGTGCAAATAAATCGCTTAAATAGGCTTCAAATTTATCTGATAAATCAAGGCTCAATGAATACAAACAGCTGTCTTCGTCGGCAAATTCGCAATTTGCTTTTACCAACATACAAATAGCGCTCGGGGCATTTTTTTTATCTTTAATAATCACGTTTTCAACAAACGTTTGTAAACCGCCAATAATAGTAGGTGACGCCAATAAACAGGCTTTTATTTGGTCTTCTATTTGAACGGTATAATTTTTTAAAGACTCAATATAAAGCCCTTCCTTTGATCCAAACGCAGAATAAATACTGCCTGGGCGCATATTAATTGCATCTTGTAGATCACGAGTAGAAGTGGCGTTAAACCCCTTTTCCCAAAATAGCTGACTGGCAAGGCGAACAACCTTCTCGCGCTCAAACTTTACTTTATTGACCATGCTGTTTCTCAATTAATTTGAACATTCGCTCAATTTTAACTTGAGCAATCGCTCAAAATCAAATAGTATGTATTTTGACGTTACATAAACAACTCATTTTTGGAGCTAACAATGGCAGAATTTACTTTATACACAGCAGAAAACGCACCTGAAGAATCAAAACCTTTATTAGCCGATTCAGTTGCTGCATTTGGCATGCTACCTAATTTACATGCAGTAATGGCTGAAGCACCAACGCTATTAAAAGGTTACCAAGTACTGCACGACTTATTTCAAAAAACATCGTTTAACGCAGAAGAGCTAACAGTAGTATGGCAGTCAATTAACGTTGAGCATGAGTGTCATTACTGTGTGCCAGCGCACAGCGCAATTGCCGCTTCAATGAAAGTTGACCAAGGTATTGTTGATGCACTAGTAAACAAAACACCACTTGCAGATGCAAAACTAGAAACACTACGTGAAACAACACTGGCTATGACGCGCGAACGTGGCGTAATTAGCGATGAGCAAATTGAAAAGTTTTTTGCAGCCGGTTACGGCCAACAGCAACTACTAGAAATTATTGTAGGTTTATCGCAAAAGGTAATGAGCAACTACACTAACCATCTAGCAAATACGCCAGTGGACGAACCATTTAAAAAATTCGCAAAATAATCGTGTATTAATTAACAAAAAAGGCAGCGGGGCTGCCTTTTTTGTAATGTAAACAATGATAGCTATTTAAATTTAACGGCTTGATTGCTACGTGTATAAATACGTGACTCTGGTTTAGTCCATTCACCTTTTTTTAAGTAGGAGGTAGACACAACTAGCTTTCCATCTTTTAAATCACTGGTCGACTTCACTTTAGTAATACCTTCTTTGCTACCAGTAACCTCTTCGTAAGCAACAAACTGCGTAGGGCTGAGTACTTTTATAGTGCCTTTTGTGTAAAAACCGGCTGTTGTAAAATAATAAAAAACCAATGACTCTTTTTTACTATCGTAAAAAATCATCGACTCGCCACCATATTCACCCTCATTAATAGAGTGCTTTGTTCTTATTGCCTTACCATTGAGTGCACGCTCCCATAAGCCCACGTCTTGAACCGGTTTAGCGCCTGGTGCAACATCAAAATCAGCCTGCCACGACCCTAAATAAGGCTGAAATACACTGAGGTGTTTATCAAGTTTAAGTGGTTGTTCTTTTGCGTGGGTTGTAAAAGCTAAAAAGCATAAAGTAAAAAGGAGCGCTTTAAAATATGTCATAATTATTCTCTTATTATTTGAACTGATACAGACCAGTATAGGCGATAATTACTTGATAAAGAAAACCTTAATAATTCTATCCTTATTTTTTATATTCATAACATGGGTTGCACATTTTAAATGGGGCATAACTATTTTTGCGCCTACTTATATAACGGTTATTAGTGCCATAACATTTATTATGTATGCGTGGGATAAACAAAAAGCTAAGCAGTCGGTAAATAAAAAAGTAAGCCGCACGAGCGAACGAACTCTTCATTTATTAGCACTATGTGGAGGGTGGCCAGGGGCGTTAATTGCTCAGCAATTATTGCGTCATAAATCACAAAAAAAGCGTTTTATAACGGTACTTTGGGTGTGCATTTTATTAAATATAGTTTTATATTTTTTTGCTTTAGAGTTTCTTGGGTATTTGGAAATGGCTAAGTTAAGCCTTTAACCCCCTCCCCCACTGAGAAACAACTGAATCAGTGGGGAGGTGATTGAATCACAATATTAGCGCTTTAGCTGTGCTTCGCTTTGATTGAGTAAGCGAATGATAGGGTTTTGTTGTAAAATTTTATTTTTTAAGAAATATCCAATCAATAATCCGGCAACAAAGCCCCCAATATGTGCGCCATAATCAATGCCATCAGGGCCGCTTAACGCACCAGATATGTTTATAATCAACCAAATTGCAAAAAACCAAGCTGCAGAAAGTTTTTTCTGGTAAATGATAATCATAAAAGTGAGGCTGGCATGCCTAAACCACATTAAGTACATACCAAATAAACCTGCAATTGCACCACTTGCACCTACGCTAGGTATTGCAGATGTAGGGCTAACAAGGTAACTGGAGAGAGAAGCAATTAGCCCACACACTAAATACCAGATTAAAAAGCGCTTATGCCCTAAAACATCCTCTAAGTTGTCACCAACAACATATAAAAAGTACATGTTACCAAGTAGGTGCATTATTGAACCATGCAGAAACACACAAGTTAGTAGGGTCCATACCTTATTACCTTGACTTATATCTGCGGGCGTCATGGCAAAAAGTTCAAGAGCAATGCCAAATGTTTCCTTATTGAAAAAGTATAAAGTAAAAATTAATGTGTTGAGTGCAACTAAACCGAAAGTGACCCATGCTTTTCGCTGAGGTTTTATATTATATTCAACAGGCATTTGAGTTAAAAATTGAAAAAAATACGTTTTCCAGCTTGTTCCTTGATTTAGCTCGTTTAGGCTCGCTTTTAATTCTGGGCTGTTTTCAACTCCTTCTAGTTCATCTTTATCAATCCAGGTACCATCACAATGCCTACAAATATCAATTTCGGTGTGAAAATCTTCTAGAAGATGAAAACGTTCCAAGCTTTTATCACAATCAGGGCAGTCAAGTTCTGAAATACCTAATGAATCACCAAAGCTTGTTTCAAATTTGTCACCTACAGGACCATCGTTAATTTCGTCAATCATGCGATTAACTTCATTTTTTTCAAACCAAAGGCCGCCACATTCACGGCATATATCTATTTCTTCACCTTGATAATTTGTGACTTCTAAAGCATGGGTTTTACAATGAGGGCAATGTTTAATTGGCATTTGTTAATTCCTTTAGTGATCCGACAGAAATATTATTCTGTTTTAATTCCATTTTTAATTGTTCCGCGTTTTGTTTTAAGGCGGGTAATGTTTCATTTTTAATTAAATTAGTTATTTTTTTTAGCTCTATTGCAGCTTGTTTAGCTGACATTTTTCTTTCAATGGAAGCGTTAATTAGAAATTCGGCTCTAGAATAAAACCTACGAATTTTAGTCAAAAATTCACTGGGTGTTTCGAGTGTAGTAGGCGAAAACTGCATTGTTTTCCAAATATACTTCTCTAAGGTAGGCTTAAAAAATTCCATTTCAGATTTTGGTGGGCTTTTTGATAAGCGTTCGGCGTACTCTGCAACGGTATTTGCATTATCATTAACTTCATCAAATAAAGATGTTCTGAGGTAGTAGTTATCTTCTATTTTACTAAATGAATCAAATTTTAAGGCTTGCTCTAAGCCACTTTGTGCGGCCAGATAAACACCAAAAATTGTCGAGATCACCATAAAAAACTGATTTAACCAAAAGCCTGTACTTTTTAGTTCTTTATTATCAACGGTTCTGAGAGCCTGAGCTAACTTTTGAGTAGCTGCAGGGCTTTTTGTTTCACTCTGGGTAGAGGGAGTTGTAGGGGTCATTGCAAAATCCTTTTGTATTGCTTCCTTTTTAGGCAGAGCATTCTAAAGAATGCTCTGCCTATAATCAATATCGTATTAGCTAATTATAATTATTACTGGTTTATTATTTTATAGGTCAATCATAATTTTTTGGATTAAATTATCCTGTGTTTAACAATACTGCTCCACTTTGCTCACTCCCTAAATGATCGTCTTTATTATAAATAGGGCAACTGTTGAGTGATAAACACCCACAGCCAATACATCCATCTACGCGGTCGTGTATAAGTTGCATATACGCTATGCGTTCATCTAGTTGAGCTTGCCAGCGTTTTGAAAGCGCAGACCAATCTTTTTTAGTGGGCGTACGGTTATCGGGGAGTGAGGCAAGTGTTTGTTTAATATCGTCTAGCGAAATGCCCATTGTTTGTGCCGCTTTTATTACGGCCACTCGGCGAAGTACGTCGGGTTTGTAGCGGCGTTGATTGCCGCTGTTGCGCCAGCTTTTTATTAATTGCTTGGTTTCGTAAAAGTGTAATGTAGACACCTTCACACCACTTCTTTTTGCTACGTAACCTACTGTTAAAGTGGCGTCGATAAGTTTTTTTTGCTCAGCAGGCATTAATCTTTTTCCTTGTATTGACCTCAATATAACTTGAGGTTTTAAGCTTTCTTCAACATTAAAAAAGGAGCTGGAAAAATGCAACAAAAACTGAGTCGTAACACCGTTATTATTTATTCATCGGCACGAAAAAATGGTAACACAGCCGCACATGTTAAAAGTTTTGCTGAGCAAAATGAGCTGCATGTTGTGTGTTTAGATGAATTTAAAATACCGCCTTACAGTTACAGTAAAAACTACAGTGATGATGAATTTTTCTCGCTTTTTGAGTCACTTTTATATTACGACCATTGGGTATTTGCCTCGCCAGTGTATTGGTACAGCACCACAACACAAATGAAAACATTTATAGATAGAATTACCGACTACATGGATGACGAACATTTAAAACCAAAGTTGCGTTTACTGCGCAGTAAAGATTTTTCACTGTTGTCTAATGCGTCGTCGAGTGAGGCGCCAGATGCCTTTGTTGCGATGTTTAAAAATACATTTAGTTATTTAGGGATGCAGTTTTTAACGCACCACCATAAAAGTTCGCAAACTTTAGCGTGAATAACTGCCTTTTGTTCAACGCATCTGGTACTTTATTTATAAACAAAAAAACAAACGGATTGTTTATGAAATACTTACTGTTATTTTTAATATTAAGCCCATTATCTTTCGCTAATGAGCAGCCTATTAGTGGTTTTGGTTTTTATTATAACGTGCCAGAACATGCGGCAATTAATAATTCGACTCAATTCAAAATAGCGTTTGATGTGGCCGATGGCGCTAAAAAAGGGGAGCAAAATAATGCAATGAACTCACTTGCTCGCTTTATAAATATGCATGTAGCACATGGCGTTAAACCAGAGAACATTAAATTAGCGTTAGTTATTCATGGTGGTGCAAGTGAAGATGTTTTATCGAACGATGAATATAAAAAACGCTTTAACGTTAATAATAAAAACACGAGCTTAATAAAACAATTATTGGCAAACAACACGCAAGTATTTGTATGCGGGCAGTCGGCTACGCATTTTAAAGTAGCGCCGAAACACCTTATGCAGGGTGTTAACATGTCTTTATCTGCTATGACCGCGCATGCTCAACTTCAGCAGCAAGGCTACACTTTGAATCCATTTTAATGAAAAAAGCTATTTTATGTTTTGGTGACTCAAATACGTGGGGGTTAAACCCCGTAACGGGAAAGCGTTTTGAGGGCAAGGTTAGATGGCCGTTGGTGTTAGCTGAAATGTTGGGCGATCAATTTACAGTAATAGAGGCGGGGCAACCTAACCGTACGCTTGTAAATAACCCGCCATTTATTGGGGAGTTATCGGGTGTAAGTTATTTAAAGCCGCTTTTAGAAGCGCACTCTTTGGCTGTTATAATTATTGCCTTGGGTACTAACGATTTAAAACAGCGCTTTAAATTAACGCCTGAGCAAATAGGTCAAGGCTTAACAAACTTACTAGACAGTATTGAAGAGTTTTATGAAGGTAATAAACAACCCAAGCTTATAATTTTAAGCCCTGCTTATGTAAAGTGTGTAGGGCAATATAAACATGTTTACGAGGGCGCACCGAGTAAAAACGAGGCATTAAAAAAAGAGTTTGAAAATATTGCCCGTGCTAAAAAAGCCTACTTTTGTGACTTACAGCAAAGTATTACTGTTTCAGCTATTGATGGGGGGCATATTGATGCTGATGGGCACGCTAAAGTAGCGGCTTTGATGTGTAATTTAATAAATGAAGCTTATGCGTAATGAACGCTAACGTTTAAATTATGAGTATGCTATTTACTATGAATATTGTGAGCTTATTTGCATTTAAGGCTGATTATGCAATGATGGAGAACACACTGATAGTGAATGCTTTATAGGCAATAAGGACATAATGAAAAAATACCAACAAAAGTCATTAATTGCAGTTTTAACCGGTGTTTTGGTTTTTGTAGTGGGTAGCTTAGTTTTATTGTATTTTGCTGGGCACAAATTAGCAGCTGCAATACAAAAAGATGCAAAACAAATTGTTAGCCACATAGACGCTGCTGTAAGCGAGCGTCGTCAAATTCTTTTTCCTTTAAATTCATTTAATTTCTCAGAATGTAGCAACGAAAACCTCCTTGAAATGCGACGTGCACTTTTTGATGCCAAGTATGTTGTAGATATTGGCTTTTTTAAAAATAATCAGCTTGTCTGTACAACGGGCTCGGGTGTACTAAAAACCCCCATAAACGATAGAACCCCCGACTACATTCGCAACAACCTCGAAAGTAATAACGACAATAACATTAGAGTTCGGTTTGAGCCTAAGTTGAAAATTTTACTTTTTGAAGAACGAATAATGCAGGTCGTGATTGTAAGGCAGGGTAATTATAATTTAATTATGGATACCGCAGCTATCAGTCGCAGCAATATTGCAGCTCCGTATTGGGAAATTACTTATGAGTCGGGTTCAGATACATTTCATTTGGCGGGTAAAAGCGGATTAAGTAAAAAGCTTGCAAACCACAAACAAATACCATTTGAAACCGCATTTATGTGCAGCGAAAAAAATAAAGGATATTGTGTTGCAGTTAGAACGCCATGGAGTGAGTTTTTCGCTGACAATCAATTTTTGTTGATTATTTCTCTTATATTAACCTGCCTAACGGGGGTGTCGAGCGCGCTAATAGTGGATTATCAAATAGCCGCTCGTCGCTCTACTAATAATAGAGTGCGTAAAGGCTTAACAAAGGGCTCATTTTATTGGACTTACCAACCTATTATTTGTTTGCACACAGGTAAAGTAATTGGTTGTGAGGTGCTAGCTCGGTTTAAAGACAAATACGGACCACTTTACCCCGATGAGTTTATTCCGGTGATACGAAAAAATAATTTAACGTGGTCGTTTACTCAAGCAATGGTAGCAAAAGTACTTAAAGAGCTTACAGAGTTGGACGATTTACCAACGGGTTTTAAAGTGTCTATTAATATATTTCCTTGTGATGTAGAACTTGGCAATGTATCGCTGTTGACACAAGAGCCTGCACTTATTAATTCGCGATTTACTATTTGCTTAGAAATAACAGAAGACGAGTACCTCGATACTAGCATTGCGCATGCTCATTTTAGAACGCTGGTTGACTCTGGCTTTAATTTGTCGCTTGATGATTTTGGAACGGGTTACTCCAATTTGAGAAACTTACAAAATTTAAGTTTTCATCAGTTAAAAATAGACCGCACCTTTGTTCAAGATATAGCAACACAAGGTTTAAAAGCGTCTATGATCCCGAATATTATGGAGTTAGTGCGTAAGTTTAACTACACCTGCGTAGCTGAAGGAATAGAAACAACAGAGCAAGAGACTATGTTAAAAACAGCTGGTGTGCATTACGGGCAAGGGTGGAAATATGGCCGGCCAATGAGGGTCGATAAATTTAAACATTATATTGCGCAGCATGCGCTTTAAAAAAGATCGACGCTCTTTTTGTTTGCGTATAAGTCACTAAATTTATTGTAAAAATAGGCCAAATAAAATGTTTAAACCAGTAATAACAGTATTTTTGCTACTACTTATAAGTGGTTGTGCATCGCAATATCCCAATCAGCAAGTTGTTGGAAAGCAATTTCCAATAATCACTGGTGAAAGTTTAGAGAAAAAAGAATTTGTTATTCCGAGTGATTTTACCACTGAAAAAACCTTGCTGCTTATAGGCTATAAACAAGACAGCCAGTTTGATATTGATCGCTGGTTAATTGGCCTAGATATGGCCGGTGTAACACTCCCTACTTATGAGCTACCTACCATTGCGGGCATGGCACCACGTATGTTTAGTACGTTCATTGATAATGGTATGCGCAAAGGTATTCCAAAGGAGCTGTGGGGCGGAGTTATTACCATTTATGAAGATGGAGAGGCAGTACAAAAATTTACGGGCAATCAAAACCCAAATAATTCTCGTGTAATTTTAATTGATAAAGCAGGTAAAATTTTGCATTTTTACGACCGTGGTTTTTCGGTTGACGCGCTTAATAAACTTAAAGAAAAAATAAAATAAAGGGAGCTAAGCTCCCTTTGTTATTAAGTGGATTTAAAATTCGTAACTTATACTAAAGCGCGTAGTACGCGGCATAATATAGCGACCGTTTGGCGCGTCGGCATTACGTGGGTCACCCTCAGTAATACCTTGCTCATCAGTTAAGTTATCAATAGCTACTTGAAGCTTTATACCTTCCATTGGCTCTAAAATTAAGCCTAAGTCTACTTTTTCGTAGCCATCAAGTGTCACTGTGTTTTCGTTGTTACCAAAACGGTCATCAACTGCCGAAAGTGTACCGTATAACGTGGCGTACATACCTTGTAGCTCAAAGTCGTAGCTTGGCGTTACACGCACTTGCCATTTAGGCTGGCGCTGCGATATATTGCCTTCATTTGTAGGGCTTTGCGTAATTTCGGTTTCTTGTAGTGTGGTATTTAAATTAACCGAAAAACCCGACTGATGATTAAAGTTATAATCAAGCTCAACACCATATGCTTCATTTGTTAAAATTTCAGCAGGTACGCCTGGGCGGCGTACAAATGTGTCGCCTTTTACTTCATTCACAAATAAAGTGGCGTAAAAGTCGGTAGAGTCTGAAATAAGTTTGTAGCCAAATTCACCTTGAGTTACTTCTTTAATTAGCTTCTCGCCGCCTTCATAAGCGCTAAAGTTATCTCTAAAGTCGTCAAAGTAAGGCATTTTATAGCCTCGGTTAACACGGGCAAATACGCCCATATCATCGTTAATAGAGTAGTTAATACCGGTTGTCCACGAGGTCTTACTTTCATCGTAGTTAACAGTCTTTGTGATTATACCGTCTAGGCCTTCATCAACACTGTATTCTACTTCATGGTTTTCGTGGCGAATGCCTACATCTAAGGTAAAGTCGTCGGCAAATTTATATTGAGTGGTAATATAAAATGCGTTGGTGCGTGCATCACCTGTTGAGCTTATATCGTAGTTAAAATCGCAGCCGTCGGTGCTTTGATTACACTCAATACCAGTCAACGACTCACCGCCTGCTTCTAATACGTGGTAAGCCGTATTACCTAAACTCCACCAATCGTTTGCCGATGTGCTTGCTGTGTAGTAACCAAACGAGGCTGATAAGTCATCAAATTGCTTTGAAAACGCTAAATCGTTAGTAAATGAGCTAATTTCTTTAAGTACAACCCAGCGTCCAAGCTGTTGTATAGGGGTATTGCTTGCGTATTCTGTATTGGTTACTGCGCCAAACGCGGTTTGGCCGTTATCAGCAACGTCCCCAACTGTTGTAGCTGAGCCGCTTGGTACTAGGCCAAACGTATTCGCATCGCCTTTGGTTATGTTAAAACGATCTGAAAATTGCCAACCATTATCAAACTCTAATTTAATGCTACCGCCCGAAACATGCCCATCCCAGCCTCGGCCATCACCTAGGTCTATATCATGTGCTTGTGCATCAGGCCCGGTGAATATTGTTGCTTGGCGGTTTAATGTGCCAAGTTGTGTGTACTCTGCATCTATCCCTTCTATATTTAATGGGGTAGGTAGGTACCATGCACCGTGGTCATCTGTTTGGCGAGTGTAAAAGTTAAGCTCACCGTTATCTAAATCTTTAGTTATATTAATTGTGAATTGGCTGCCTTTCTCAGAGGTAAAGCCTGCATCACGAATACCGGGTGAGCTTTTAACATATCCACCTACCATAAAGTATAAATCGTCGGTGATTTCGCCGCTCATAACCGCATCTACACGCTGTAAGTCGTAATCTGATGTGGTGTATTTAAATAAGCCTTCGGTATCTTCGCTGCCTCTTTTTAAGCGAAAATTTGTTGTTAAACCTGGTTGCCCGTTAGATAAAACAGGGTTTGGACCACCGCGTAAGGCTTCCATTGTCTCTATTGTTTCATCAATTCTAAACAACGATGAATTTTCTAAAAAAGATAATGTAGGGGCAGGGTAAACAGGCGAACCTTCAATACTTAACGTTAAAAACGGGGCGTCACCGCCGCCAGGAAAACCACGTACAAATACATTCGCGCCCGACTCACCACCCGAGCTTTCTACCCATACACCCGGCACGGCTTTAAAAAGGTCGGCGGTGCTTTTAGGTGACAGTTTAATAATTTGCTGGCTATCAATATTTGTTACAGCGTAGCCGGCATCAATTTTTCTGATACCAACGCCAGTGGGCGTGCCTGAAACAACAATGCGCTCAACCTTGGTTTCTTGTGCTTGCTCTTGGGCAAACGCAGCGTGTGAGCTTAGGGCTAAAGTTATGGCACACGCTAGTGTGCTTTTTGCTTTATTGAATTTCATGTGTGATCCCGTTTTTAGTGTGTTAAACAGTGTGTTTTTACAGCGCCATTAGTAAAAGTTAATGTAAACAGGCTGTATATGGTGAAACCTTAGAGATAAATGCAAACGTTTGCAATACTTATTTGTAAATTATTTATGAATTTAATTTGTTGGATTATTAAGCGTAATACCAAATGAATTGATTTTTTGTAGCTGGAACGCGCCAGTAAAAATTAATAATGCTATATTGTCAGCTAGTTACAATTTATATTAGCGAACTCAAAGCGGCTCAAGGTTTTCATGAACAATAAAAAAATTAAATTAGCTGATTTAGCGAAATTAGCAGGCGTATCTACCTCTACCGTTTCGCGCGCATTAAATGACAACCCATTGATAAAGCAAGAAACACGCGACAAACTTCAGCAGCTCGCAAAAAAGCATAATTTTAGCCTAAACACGGCAGCCAGTCGTTTGCGCACCCAAAAAACAAATGTAGTTGCTGTTATTATTAACCTTGATGTGCAAACAGAGCAGTCAATTAGTGATCCGTTTTTATTAAAAGTAGTCAGCGAAATTAACCTAGCACTAAATCAACAAGGGCTAGAGCTTTTATTATCTAATTCCATAATGGCGCAACACGATTGGGCCAATTATTTTATTAACGGACGCAGAGCCGACGGAATCATTGTTGTTGGACAAGGTAAAGACCAGCGCAATATAGAGGCTGCCGCTAAAGCTGGTATTCCATTAGTGGTGTGGGGAGACCCTAAAACAACTAGCAGCTACCCTATAGTAGGCAGTGATAATTACCTGGGCGGTATGCAAGCAACGGCGCATTTAATAGAGCATGGTGCTAAAAATATTGTGTTTTTAGGTGACCCAGAACACGGCGAAATTAGCGAAAGACACCGCGGCTACGCTGCTGCGCTTTCAACACATAAACTAGAGCAACACGTTGTTTCAATTGATATTACAAGTGGTTCTGCTTATCAAGCAGTAAACCATTTACTGCGTGAAAAAGGCCTGTATTTTGATGCTATTGTTGCCTGTAGTGATATGGTTGCACTCGGGGCAATGAAAGCCTTAAAAGAGCGTTATGTGAGTATTCCAAACGATGTTGCTCTTGTTGGATTTGACGATATTGCAATGGCAGATATAAGCCACCCATCACTTTCTACAATTAAACAAAACACCCAGTTAGCTGCCTCTTTGATAGTTAAAAAGTTGATGCAACAATTTTTAGGCGAAAAAGTAGAGTCTCAAGTTATTGATATAGAATTAATAACTCGCCAGTCTAGCAAGCGCTAATTTATAGCTATGTGTATTAATTGTTAAAGTTGAAATGCAAACGATTGCAATGAATTTTATTCTACACTACACTCAAGCTTCACTGACACACACACGCTAATACCCTAAGGTCATTAGCTTATAAAGTTACAATGCATTGCGTTGTAAGTAGGGCAAGCTATGAGTAAAACAAAAATCACACTGGCAATTGCTGCAAGCTATTTTATTTTTGCAATATTATTAAATAGCGTAGGTACCGTTATTTTGCAGGCAATAAATACGCTAGGCGTTAGTAAAACAGAAGCATCGGTACTGGAAGGATTTAAAGATTTATCGATTGCGATAATGTCTTTTGCTGTTGCATCGTTTATCCCTAGGCTGGGTTATAAACTCGCTATGCTTGGCGCATTAACTGTGGTTGCAGCGGCCTGTGTAAGCACCGCAATGATTAGTGACTTTTATATGTTTAAAGTGCTATTTGCGGCTATTGGCTGTGGTTTTGCTGTAGTAAAAGTCTCTGTTTATTCAATTATTGGCCAAGTAACAGACGATGCAAATAGCCATTCGTCGTTATTAAACACCATAGAAGGTATTTTTATGGTGGGTGTATTAAGCGGCTACTGGATTTTTACGGCATTTATAAATCCCAATGAGCCTAGTGCATGGCTAAATGTATATTATGCACTGGCGGCACTTACTTTAGTTGTGATTGTAGGCGTTGTAGCTGCACCTATTAAGCCTGCGCTTCAAAGCGATAAGAGTAGTTCGAGCTTAAGTGACTTTGTGGCCATGTTAAAGCTAACTTACCAACCACTTGTTGTTATTTTTATTATAAGTGCTTTTTTATATGTACTTATAGAGCAAGGAGTTGGAACTTGGTTACCAACCTTTAATAACCAAGTATTACAGTTACCTGTAGCTATAAGCATTCAGTTAGCTAGCATATTTGCCGCCGCTCTTGCGCTGGGTCGATTAGTTGCAGGGCAGGTGCTTAAACACATTAATTGGTTTTTTGTTTTATGTGGCTGCCTTGTTGCGATGGCATCACTTATTATTATTACGTTGCCGCTTACTGAAAACTTACCAACTGCTGCGGTTAAAAGCTTATTTGACGCTCCGTTAGCGGCATTTATTTTGCCTCTTATTGGCTTTTTTATGGCACCTATTTACCCAGTATTAAATTCTGTGATGTTAAATGCGCTACCAAAATATCAGCATGCGGCCATGACTGGTTTAATCGTTGTATTTTCTGCATTGGGTGGCACAACGGGTTCAATGATCACAGGCTATGTGTTTGAGCACTTTAGCGGGCAACATGCATTTTACCTTTCTTTAATACCCATTAGTTTGATTTTTATTAGCGTGATTATTTTTAAAAAACGCACCCATGCCATTTCTCAACATACAGCTAATGCTTAAATTTTTAGGATTGTTATGAATTTTTTTGATAGCCAATTATTTAAAGATGTACAAACACAGCATATTTTTAGTGACTGTAAAACATTTGCAGATGCTACCGCACGTACCAATTGGCAAAGTGCGTGTGAAAGTTACGAGCAAGTAGCACCACTTAGCAACATTGATCTTAAAGAGTTTGTAAACGCTCACTTTTTAACAACCTCGCTATTAAAAATGAGTACTGAGGTAAATACTTCAAGTGTAAAAAGTTACATCAACTCGCTGTGGGATGGTTTACGCCGCGAAGCAGACACGCCTAAAGCCGATTCATTATTAGCACTTAAGCACAGCTATATTGTACCGGGTGGGCGTTTTCAGGAAATATATTATTGGGATAGTTACTTTACAGCGCTTGGCTTAATTGACGCTAATAAAGCCGACATTGTTGAAGATATGCTGCAAAACTTTATTGATTTAATAAACGATTTTGGGTGCATTCCAAATGGTAACCGTCGCTACTATTTATCTCGCTCCCAGCCGCCAATTTTAGCGCTTATGGTGCAATTATTATGGCAACATGTGCACAGCAAATCGAATAACTTAGCCTGGCTTAAAAGTTGTGTTACCGCGCTTGAAAAAGAGTATGCGTTTTGGATGCAAGGTGCAGATAATTTAAATACTGACCAAACAGCCGTTAAGCGTGTAGTAAAGCTCAATTGTGGTGGCGTTTTAAATCGTTACTGGGACGATGAGGCTGCTCCTAGGGCCGAGTCGCTTAGGGAAGATTTAGAGTTAGCCCATGATTTTGCAGATCATGAAAAGCCTGATTTTTATCGCAATATTCGTGCCGCGTGCGAATCGGGGTGGGATTTTAGCTCTCGCTGGTTAGCCGAGCCGCTTTCGCTAAGTTCAATACAAACAACAGATATAGTGCCAATTGACTTAAATTGCTTAATGTACAACTTAGAAAATCAGCTTAGTGAGTTTTACACTTTATTAGGTAATAACACGCAAGCCGAGGTATTTAATACCTATGCCGCTAATAGAAAACAGCTTATAAATACGTACTTATGGAGCGATGAGCATCACTTTTTTGTTGATTACAATCACAGTAAAGCGAGTCAGTCTGACGTATTAAGCGCTGCAGCAAGTACAGCCCTGTTTGTAAATGTGGCTTGTGATGAACAAGCTAAGCAGGTTGCTAAACTTATAGAGCAAGACTTTTTAAAAGATGGTGGTGTAGTGACCACTATTACAGATACGCCACAGCAATGGGATAGCCCAAATGGTTGGGCTCCGCTTCAATGGTTTAGCGTAAAAGGGCTTAATAACTACGGCTTTAGCGGCCTTAGTAAGCGTATTATGCAAAATTGGTTAACTATGGTCGAGCAAGACTTTGCTCAAAATAAGTGCTTACTAGAAAAGTATAATGTGTGTGAGCCACAGCTAAAAGCAGGTGGCGGTGAGTATGCAGTACAGCAAGGTTTTGGTTGGACAAATGGCGTAACTTCGCGCTTTTATACGCTCTGTGATGACTGATCAGAGCAGTTGTTTACTATACAAAATTCAAATGAATTTATTTAATTAATTGATTTTTAATAAATTAATATTACTTATAAATTTTTATCGTTTTCATTTAATACCAAAATCGCATTGTAAGTTGTTTTTAAATTAGGTAGTGTGGTGTAAATGTTTCAAGGATGAAATTTATGCTCAAACCTCACACCGTATTTGTAAAAACAACCTTTCAATCTTCTTTTCATTGTGAAAGCTATACCATTATACTAAAAACAATGCAGGCTATTTTTGGTGACATAAAAATGGATGATGCATTACCTAAACAAGACGCACGCGAGAAGTTTGATTTATATTTAATTGATGGTGCTAAAAATAATTGGTTAGATTTACTTCCTGCTGATTTACTCTGTTTGGCTAAAAAGCATAAGGTAGTATTATTCAATGTTGAGCAAGAAGCCGTTTGCGAAAAAAATTTATTAATGAACCATATAAATGGCGTTTTTTATAAATCGGATGCCCCAGAAGTTATTTTTAAAGGGTTAGTTAGGGTCACATCGGATGAATTGTGGTTTACCCGAAAAGTAATTTCTAAAGCGTTTAGCGATATTTTATTAGTTGCTTCATCTTTTAATTCTTTACAAGACGATATTAGTTTAAAGCAGGATGACTACGCTCATTTAACTAAGCGAGAAAAATCGGTTATTCATTTAATAGCTCAAGGGGCTAGTAATAATATAATTGCGGATAAACTTAATATAAGCGATCACACTGTTAAAACGCATTTATACAGTGCTTTTAAAAAAACAAATTCACGCAATAGGGTAGAGCTTGCAAATTGGGCCCAGCGGTATGTGGCAGTATTATTGCCAATGGCAAAGTAGCTAGTTGCGGCAAAAATTCAGTAACCATTAAATAAAAAAGGCTACATTAAGTAGCCTTTATAATTTTAAATTTAAATATTACGCTGCTTTTTGAGCCCACAACCCTTTATCGATTCCTTTTGTAACAAGGTCGGTTAGTGCTTTTTCTATTGCTTGAGTAACGCATATACTCATGGGTTCGTTGTCACTAAAGCCACCTTCAGCTTCGGCTAGGCGCTTGTAACTTACATATCTAAAAAAGCCTGCTCTCATTTCTTGGCTTAGTACTTTTTTGCTGGTGGCAACGCTCAAGAGTACTTGGCCTGTTCGTACGTCTACAGCACGTAAATATATTGATATAGCATCTTCTCTGTAAAGTTCAGAAGCACCAATACCAAAATATTCCATCCCTAAACCACCTGTTTTTACGTTGGTATCGTAGCTTATAATACCCCCTTCTAAAATTATTTTAGCGGTGGTTAATGGAGGGAGTTCAACACTGTTAGGGTTTTCTGATTGGGCTGCTCTAATTATTTTTCTTTCTGTTAATATATTTTGCAGACCTTCACGTTCGACCGGCGTAAACCAATCTGACTCATGAAGCGCTTGCACTAAAATAGAATTAGCCCCTTGTGTTACGGCAGTAGAAAAAGAGCTTACATTTGTTTGTGGTTTGTATTGGCCTGTTTGATCTCTAAATGAGTAAACTGATACGGGTATACTGCCTGCTGGTTTTGGTAAGTTTTTTAAGTCGCTAAATATTTCTGTCGGCTCAAGGCTCATGGCACTTTGTTGAGAAGGTGGAATTAATTTGCCCAGTGTTGAGCATCCGCTTAACAGTAATAGTATTGCTATTGTTATTATTTTTTTCATTATCCAAACCTCGGTACTTCAATAATCACGACGGTGTCATCAATAATATTTGTTATTTTGACTGTAATGGTATCAGCGGTGCTGGTGATGACTTCAATTTGATAATCGCCACTCATAAAAATTGAGTCTTGGTCAAAAATACTATCTTCTATGTCTTCTCCAAAGGCCATGTCTGTTATTTCACGAACCATACGGTTTAGATAGGTGCGCTCAAGCGAGTCCTGAAATTGCTCAGCATAGCCTTTTTCGATTGAAGGCGCTTTGTGTTTATTTTGAGCTTGCGCTTTACTCAATAACATATTGGCATTGAGTGGGTTGCCACCAAAGCTAGGGTTTATAGGGGTGTAAACCATTTCAGTTGCTGATGCGCAAAAGGATAATGTTGTTATTATTGTAAATATTATTTTTTTCATTTTACCATCCATTTAAAGCCATATCTTTAGAAGATGTAGCCATGTTTGAGCGAGCCATTGCATCAATTACCGTATAGACCGCTTGTTCAACGCGTGCGTCTAATGGCTCTAATCTGCGTCCTAAATAGGTTGCATATATAGTTTGATTGTTCATTACAAGAGTAAGCTTTGTGCCAGCTTTGGGTATTACCGTTTCTTTGATTTCAATGTTAAAACCAGCGGTTGAAGGCAAGTCTCGCCAGTAATTTGAAAATTCATAGTAAAATTGATGACCAAATCGGCTAATGCTTCTATCAAGTAATAACCCGTCAATTTCAAGTTCATCTGCAGCAACACCTGGAGGGGCCAAATACAAAGCGAGTAAGAGCAGGAGATTGATTTTTTTATTTATTTTCATAGTTTAAAATAGGGGAGTTGAAGCTCCCCTTTATTGTTATTAATTACATTTGTGTAATTGTGGCTGTATTACCGTCACCAATTTGAGTAACCGTTACGGTACTATTAACACCAATAACACCCCCTTCAACAATATTGTCATTGCCTAGCTGAGTGACATTGAATGTGACGTTTTCACCACCTACTAAAAACGGTGATTGTTCAGTACCTACAACCCAGTTATTTTCACCTTCTTGTGAAATATCTATGCTGTGGCCACTGCCTTCTACCATCATGTCGATAAGGTTAAAGTCGCCATTTTGCGCAATATCAATTTGGTTGAAGTTGCTATCAAGAATACCTGCAAGTGTCACCATGGTTTCATTTTGCAGGCCGTCTTGCGTAATTTCGATGTCGTTTTCGTTAGATGTCAGCGAAACGTCAGGGTAAGACGATTCAACAACCGCGATGTTTTCTTCACCCAGTTGGGTAAGGTTTACATCATTTCCTAAGCCATTAAAGTTCACTAAATGAGCAGAGTTAACGTCGCCAAATTGGCTAATTGTAAATTCATTATCTGAGCCTAACACGCCCATGTATGCTTCATTCTCGCTACCATTTTGAATGGCTGTAAGTTCGTTATCATTACCAATTAACTCAGCAGTTGTTGTATTAAAGTCACCATTTTGCATCGCCATTACTTCGTTGTTTTCGCCTTCAAATAAAGCTGAATCAACATTATTAGCCAAGCCTTCTTGGTCTATGCCTACTTCGTTATCGTTACCTACAATAGCAGTGAAATTAACAGTGTTGTCAGCACCTTCTTGCTCAACACCAAACTCATTATTGTCACCGTAAAGATCTGTTAGTGTTACAGCATTTTGATCGCCGTCTTGTTCAATATCTAACTCGTTATCGTTACCTTGTAGCGAGGACACTCTGAATGTATTATAAAAGCCATTTTGCTCTACCATTACTGCATTATCGTCGCCTGTAGCGCTTGTAATTACAGCTTCATGCCATTCACCAGTTTGTAATGCACTTACCTCATTGCCACTGCCTTGCATGTCCATGTTGTAAAACCAATGACCACCTGTACCTTGTTCAATATCAACAATGTTGTCATCACCCACAATAGAATTGATTGCTTCATTGTTAAAAAATAAACCTTCGCCTTCTTGTGAAACATAAAGCTGATTATTGTTGCCGGTGACCGTAGTTAACGCACCATTGTATAAACCATCTTGTGAGTATGTTTGCACATTATTGTCGCCAACGGTGGTTACTTCTACAAAGTTACCAGTTTGGAATTGCGACACCTCGGTCGTGTTGTCGTTGCCAATAGTGGTAACTTGCATTGTATTACCATCACCATCTTGTAAAAGTAATGCTGTATTACCTACTTGAGTTTGTGCAAGGACCATTGAATTGCTCGTGCTTTGTACAGATACTTTTGTACTTAAATCAGATACTGACCCTGATTTAGTTGCTGTATCTGCAAAGGAAGAGAAGCTTGTGCCCATTGCAATTGCTACTGCACAGCTTATAAGTGATTTGTTTAACTTCATTATTATTCTCCTTGAAATAAAAATTCTGAATGCTCTACGTTATTTTGTTTTTATAGAGTATTCGTAGTTCCAGCATGCCGTGCCGGTATAATGTTGTGATCAAACGTTATTCAATGTTGTGTCGCGTTTTCTAAATGCACATTCACTGTATTCTTGAATTATAAATTCTTAAATCATCTTTTTTTACCGATTTTTATATCTTTTAAATACAATCAGTTATGCTGTTTTTATTTTTATTTTTAGTATTTTGCTAAAAAACCAGTAAAAATTGTTGAGCTACTTGACTGGCTGCTTGTAATTAATAAATTCATAAAAAAGGCTGCCTTGAATGTTTTTTTAATGACGACTCTGGTCAAAAATGTTGATTTTTTGTTGTTTCCAATTTAAATACTTGAGTAATTTTTGATTTGTTAGTTTGCTGGGTAAATGCCATGTGATCTTTCTTATTCGATGTTGTCTGTAAACTTGCTTAAAATTTTTTAAGCTCAATCAACTATGGATAGAACAATGAAAACAAAATTATCTATTATTACACTTGCGCTTGTTCCTTGTTTGGCTGCTGCGCAACTACCTGAAACAAGTATTAAACAATCAGTAACTGCAAGCAGTGATTCACTTATTGTTAAATACAAAAAAAATGTGTCAGCTAAAATGCGTAAGCAAGCTCGTTCGTTAGTGAGAGCTAAAATCTCTGACATGAACAGCGATGAGGTTGATGATAACTATAAGTCTTTACTTTCAGGCCGCTTAGCTAAATTTAAAGTAACGGGTATGAGTACTAAAGAGGCAATAAAACGCCTTAAAACTCATCAGGCTATTGAATATGTTGAACCAGACTACCGTGTAAGTATTGCCACTACGCCAAATGATCCGCGTTTTGGTGACCTATGGGGTTTAAATAACGAAGGTCAAACCGGTGGTGTAGCTGACGCTGATATTGATGCACCTGAAGCGTGGTCAATTTCTACGGGTAGTAGAGATGTGGTTGTTGGTGTGATCGATACCGGTGTTGACTATAATCATGCCGATCTTTTAGCTAATGCTTGGGTAAACCCGGGTGAGATTGCTGGCGATGGAATTGATAACGACGGTAACGGTTATGTTGATGATGTTCATGGCATCAATGCAATTACTAACTCAGGCAACCCAATGGACGATCAAGGGCATGGTACGCATGTTTCAGGAACCATTGGTGCAAGTGGCAACAATAACGAAGGTATTGTGGGTGTAAACCATGATGTATCTATCGCTGGTTGTAAATTTTTAGATGCTTCAGGTAGTGGTTCAACGTCAGATGCCATTAAATGTATTGACTACATGGTTGGTCTTAAAAACTCAGGTGTTAACCTTCGCGTACTAAATAATAGTTGGGGTGGAGGCGGTTATAGCCAAGCTTTAGCCGATGCAATAACGGCCAGTGAAGACGCAGACATTTTATTCGTAGCAGCAGCAGGGAATGACGCAGTAGATAACGATGTAAACCCGCACTACCCATCTAACTACGAAAACGACAGTGTACTATCAATCGCAAGTACAGATAGCAGTGATAATATGTCTGGTTTTTCGCAGTGGGGCCTAGAAAGTGTTGATATGGGCGCGCCGGGTAGCGCTATTCTTTCAACTATTCCAGGTGGCGGTTACGCTACTTATTCTGGCACTTCAATGGCAACACCACATGTTGCAGGTGTGGCTGCTCTTGTTCTTTCAGTAAACCCAGATTTAACAACAGTAGAGTTAAAAGAGCTGCTAATGAGCAGCGGCGATGCTAATACTGCTTTAACAGGTAAAACAGTTGCAGGTACGCGTTTAAATGCAAACCAAGCATTATTAGATGCTGATCCTACACCTGGCTTTAAATTATCGGTTACTCCTACAACTCAGCAAGCAACCGTAGGCGATACAGTTACCTACACGTTTGAGATTGGGTCGATTGCGCAATGGGATGGCGATGTAGCGCTTTCGCTTAGTTCTAGTTTAGAGGGGGCTTCACTTAGTGCTTCTACGGCACGCCCAGGTGATGAGGTTGTTTTAACTGTAAATACGTTTGATGACACGCCTTGGGGTAATTATGATTTTACGGTTGAGGCAAGTACAGATCAGCAGTTAAAAACACAAACTGTGTCATTAATGCTACAGCCTGCAGGCTTAAACGATTTTACATATAGCAGTGATGATAACGTATCTATTCCAGATAACGATCCACAAGGTGCAAGCTCTGTAATTACTGTTGCTGATGATTTAACTATTTTTGGTACTTCTGCCGATGTAAATATTACACACACTTGGTCTGGTGACTTGATACTGACGCTAACATCAGCTCAAGGTTCTGAAGTTACTTTACAAAGTAACCAAGGTGGTAGTGACGATGATATTGTTAAAACATTCACATCAGGCGCCTTCAACAGTGAAGTTGCAACAGGTGATTGGACGTTACACGTTGTAGATACAGCGGGTGCGGATGTTGGTAACATCAATGGTTGGTCTCTTACATTTAGTGCGATTGGAGAAGTTACTCCACAGCCACCACAAGCGAGCTTTGACACTGAAATAGAAGGCTTAACGGCCGTGTTTACAGATGCAAGTACTGATGCCAACAACGATATTACACAGTGGAGCTGGAACTTTGGTGATGGGGCAACATCGTCTGATCAAAACCCAACTCATGTGTACGCAGGCTCTGGCAGCTACAACGTTGAATTAACCGTAACAGACAGCGAAGGTAATACTAGCACGTCAATGCAAACGGTTGTTGTCAGCGATGTAGATATTGAGCTTACATTAAAACGCGCTAATAAATCACGCTTGGGTACTATGCGTGTAGATCTTAGCTGGGACACAGTGGGAGCTGAATCGATGAACGTTTACCGTAATGGTGAACTAATTGATACTACGTCGGATAACGGCCGCTACCGCGATTATGAGCGTGGTGCTTCACTATCAAGCTACGATTACCAATTGTGTGTTTCTGAAAACGTATGTTCTAACATAGTAACAGTCACATTTAATTAAGTAACCCCCCCTTAGAGTAACCAAAGCCCAGCTATGCTGGGCTTTTTTGTTTTAAGTTATTAAAGTGTAATTTTAAATAGACTACATCTAGGCTTTTTTATAGGGATGGGTTTTAAGCCAATGCTCGGCGATTTGTTCGCGCGTGGCAAACCACACTTGCTCATGCGATTTAGCATATTCTAAAAATCGTGCGAGGGCTTTAATGCGCCCAGGGCGGCCAATTAAGCGACAATGCAGCCCTATCGACATCATTTTTGGGGCATTTTCACCTTGTGGGTCGCCTTCTTCATAAAGCGTATCAAAGGCATCTTTTAAATAATTATAAAACTGATCGCCGGCATTAAAACCTTGCACAGCAGCAAAGCGCATATCGTTTACATCAAGGGTGTAGGGCACTATTAACTGTGGCTTACCTTCTTTAATACTGTAAAAGGGTAAGTCGTCGCTGTAATCGTCAGCGTCATATAAAAACGAGCCATTTTCTACCACAAGGGCAGCAGTATTGGGGCTTGTACGCCCGGTGTACCAGCCTGTAGGCTTTTTACCGGTAAGCGTTTGAATTATTTCAATGGCTTTTTGCATGTGCTCGCGCTCGGTTTGCTTATCTATATGTTGATAATTAATCCAGCGCAGACCGTGGCTTGCTATTTCGTGTCCTGCATCAACAAAGGCTTTAGCTACATCGGGGTGGCGCTCAAGGGCCATTGCCACAGCAAAAATGGTGACCGGTATATCGTATTTTTTAAAGAGCTTAAGTAAACGCCACACACCTGCTCGCGAGCCATATTCGTAAATAGACTCCATGCTTATATGGCGGTCTTCTACATGCGGGGCACTGACTATTTCGGATAAAAATGTTTCGGCCGCTGCATCACCATGTAATACACAGTTTTCGCCGCCTTCTTCGTAATTTAATACCACTTGCAGAGCAATGCGGGCTTTATTGGGCCAATTTGCATGGGGCACCTGTGAGCCATAACCAATTAAATCGCGCGGGTAGTGTTTAAATTGCTCGCTCATGTTATTGCTCCTTTTTAAGTGATGTGAGCCAAGAACCTAGCCTTTCGCGTTCAGCATCAGTCATTTTGGTCATATTTGCCAATGGCATGTCTTTGGTTAAAACCGCGCGGGTATGAATAAGCGTGCTGGCTTTTTTTACATCATTAATAGAGTCGAGCTTAAAGCCAAGCGGCGCTGTTTGAAAAAGCTCAGAGGTGGGTGTTTCACTGTGGCACTGTGTACAGTGCTTGCTGACTATATCCCATGCTTGAGTGTCGGTAATGCTCGCTTGTAAAGGTGCGTTTTCGCCTGCATTTGTTGTGCTACTAGGCCACGGAGCTATCGCCAGCATGAGGGCAAAAAAAGCGGCAATCCCACTTACAAGAACTGAAGGTTTATTAACGCCTTGGTGCTTTAAGTTAAAGTAATGGCGTATCCACATACCAATACCAAACAGCGCAATTAATATAAGCCAGCCAAAGCTGTGGCTGTAGGTATAAGGAAAGTGGTTGCTCAGCATAATAAATACCACTGGTAAAGTGGCGTAGTTATTATGAATAGAGCACAGTTTTGCTTTTAAACCCGGTGCGGAATCGGGAATACGGCCTGCTTCTACTTCGCTTACCATGTAGCGTTGCCCTGGCATAATAATATGGTACACATTGCCAACCATACACGTGCCAATAAGGGCACCTACATGAATATACACAGCGCGGTCACTAAATAGCTGGTCAACCCCGTAAGTCCAAAGGGCCAATAGGCCAATAACCACAGCAATAAACGCTTTGCCGTTTTCAACTAGCGGGGTTTTGCACAATAAACGATAAACACCATACCCTAAGCCAATAAAGCCAAGCGATGCACCAATAGCGGCAAATTTACTTAGCTCACTTTTGCTGTTATCGATTAGGTAAACATCGGCGCCAACATAATAAAGTAAGCTAAATAATAAAATACCGGTGATCCACGTTGTGTAGGCTTCCCATTTAAACCAATGCAGGGTGTGGGGCATTTCTTCAGGGCCATTTTGATACTTAGCCACTTCGTAAAAGCCACCGCCGTGCACGGCCCATAAATCGCCTTTTATGCCTTTGTCTTGTTTCCATTGTGGCGGGGTTTGTAAGTTATTATCAAGCCACGCAAAATAAAACGACGCCCCAATCCACGCAATGCCAGCAATTACATGAAAAAAACGAAGCACTAAATGAACAAGCTCAAATAAATAGTTTTCCATTAGGTTAAGCCTCTTCTAATTGCGGTGTGTGGGTGGTTGTAAACTGTTTTTTATCATCGCGTTTGTAAACGCTTTTACCCATAATGTAGGTTTGCTCAATACAGCGATCATCGCCTAGCATCATCATGGCAAAAAGTTGCTCGTGTAGTGTTTTAGCATGGCTAATTCTAAATTTTAAAAATGAAGTAGCCGCGTAATCCATAACTATAAAGTCGGCTTCACAACCGGTTGCAAAATTACCTATGGTGCCTTCTAAATTTAGCGCCCGTGCGCCGCCAAGCGTCGCTAAATATAGGCCTTTAAAAGCCGAGAACTTTTGACCTTGAAGCTGTTGAATTTTGTACGCTTCATTACCTGTTTGTAGCATAGAAAAACTTGTGCCTGCGCCTACATCGGTACCCATACCTACGTTAATACCGTGCTCTTCACAGGCTTTTAAATTTAAAAGGCCCGAACCTAAAAATAAGTTAGAAGTAGGGCAGTGCGAAATAGCTGCGTTGTTATCTGCAAGGCAGCAAAGCTCGCGCTCAGATAAATGAATACTATGAGCAAATACCGAGCGTTTACGTACCATTTTAGCTTGCTCGTAAACACTTAAGTAATCATCAGCGTCGGGGAATAACCCTTTTACCCATTCGCACTCGTCTTTGTTTTCAGATAAGTGCGTATGTAGGTAAGTGTCGGGGTATTCTTCTAATAGTTGAGTGCATTTTTGAAGTTGCTCAGGGGTTGATGTAGGCGCAAAACGTGGTGTTACCGCATAGCTTAACCTATCAACATTGTGCCATTTTTCTATGAGTGCTTTTGATTGATCGTAACTGGTTTGCGCGCAATCTGATAAATCGTCAGGGCAGTTTCTGTCCATCATCACCTTACCGGCAATCATGCGTAAATTACGTTTTTGAGATTCGCTAAAAAAGGCATCAACCGATTGCGGGTGCACCGTGCCAAATACCAATGCGGTGGTGGTGCCGTTACGTAATAACTCATCTAAAAAGCGGTTTGAAACCTCACTTGAGTACACTTCACTGGCAAACTTTTTTTCGGTTGGGAAGGCGTATTCGGTAAGCCAACTTAAAAGCTGCTCGCCATACGCGCCGACCATTTCGGTTTGCGGCAAATGTATGTGCGTGTCTATCATGCCGGGCATTACCAATTTGCCATCGTGGCGAATAAGAGTGGCTGATTTATCTAAGCTTGGCAGTATGTCTTGCTCGTAACCAAGGTTAACCACTTTGCCATTTTGAAAAACTAACGCGCCTTTTTCAAAATAGCGATGGGCGGTGTCGCCCGCTATGGCTGGGTCGTCAACAAAGTCGAGTATGTTGGCACAAATTACGGTTATTTTATTATTGTTTTGCGTGCTCATTGTTAGCTACCTCTGTACGTTGAGTAGCCAAATGGGCTAAGCAATAACGGAATGTGATGATGCTTTTGATCTTGTAATCTAAAGGTTATTTGCGCTTCTGGGTAAAACGCTGGGGTAGGCTGGTTTTCATAGTAACTATCTAAATCAAATACCAACTTATAGGTTGCAAACTCTACGTCTGTATTTAGCCAGTCGGTAATACGCCCGTCGCTATTTGTTTTACCTTGGGCAATTAATTCCCACTTGTTATTAGTGTATACAAACAATTGTACAGCTACATCGGCTGCAGGTTTACCTGTGCTTGTATCGAGAATATGGGTAGTGATAGGGCTTTTGTTCATACTTTTATTCATATCAGGGATTCCAATCTTATTTTTGTTATTTTGGCTTGTTCGCCTGCGGCTATATTAAGCTCTGTGCTGCGGGTGTTGTGTATACGCTGCTCAATAAGTTCAAGCATTTGCTCAGCACTTTTGCCGCTGGCACACACAATAAATATAAAGCCAAATTTACTGAGGTATTCTTTATTTAGCGCAATCATTTTTTTAAGGGTTTGCTCGTTTGCTTCGCTCATTCCTGATTGTTCGTGCCCCGCTTTTTGTGCTGTAGCGGCGTACTTTTTACTTAATGTTGATAAATCGCCTATTTGCGGGTGGCCTTCAAAAGCGGCTAAATAATCGCTGTCACCTAGGCTACCCCATACGCTTTGCGCGCTCTGAAATAGATGCTCTTTATTTTCAAATGGCATGGTATTTAGCATACCGCTTACCCAATTAGGGGCGGCGCAACAATGCTCTAAGGCTTGGTAAGCTTGCGCTTCATTTAGGTTATTAATTTTTAAGCTACTCATGCGTTTTCTTCCTCTTGCGCGGTGCTAATTAGGGCATTTTTAAGTGCACGCCATTGAACACCTTGGCGTTTAGGCGCATGGGCTTGCATAGCCTGATAAAGGCCAATTAACTGCCCACTAATTGATATTGCGACTTCCATTGGGAGCTTACCCGTTACATTTTTAAGCCCAACAGGGCAGGTCATTTGCTTTATTTGCTCGGTGGTAAAATCGCGATGAGCTAAGCGCTGCTTAAAGCGTTTTGCTTTGGTATCAGAGCCAATTACGCCCAGCCAATTGGCATCGGCGCGTTTAATAATGGCTTGTGTGAGTGCAAAATCGAGCTGGTGGTTATGGGTTAATATTAAGTAATTGTTAGCTTTAGGGGCGCGTTTTACTTGCTCTGTTGGCTCTTCATCAACCACTTTTATAACGTTATTAGGAATGTTCTGTGGGAATACATCGGCGCGGCTATCTATCCAACGTATACGCATAGGTAATTGTGCCAATATAGCAATAAGCGCCTGTGCTACATGGCCTGCGCCGTATATGTCGAGGGTAAAGCGCTCACTTTGCATGCACTCAAGCATCACGGTGGCAGCTCCGCCGCAGCATTGGCCTAAATTTGCGCCTAGGTTAAATTGCTCTATCACTTGGGCGGCTTCGCCTATGGCAAGTAGCTCGCGGGCTTTTTCGATTACTACGTACTCAAGGTGACCACCGCCTAGGGTGTCGTAAATATGTTCGCCACTTATTACCATTTTAGAGCCTGTGCCCCGTGGGGTTGAGCCATTGGTTCCCAGTACCGTTGCAATAACATAGTTAGTGCCGCTTTGTTCGTGCTCATTTATAGCTTGCGCCCAATTTTGAGTATGAAAACCCTGAAACGACTCATTTAAATTAGCCATGTTGATGCTCCTTAAACCAGCTAGCGGTTTGCTCAATTGCATTTAATACACGCTCAGGTGTAGCAGGTGTATCAAGTGGGGCTGTGTATTTGTAATCGGCCACACTGCTTATGGCATTACGAATCGCACTCCACACACTAAAGGCCAGCATAAACGGCGGCTCGCCAACCGCTTTTGATCTAAATACGGTGGTTTCTGGGTTGGCAGAGTTATATAAATTGACGTTAAATTTGGCAGGGGTATCGCCAATAGCCGGAATTTTATAGTTAGCAGGGCCAAAGCTTGCAAGCTGGCCTTTATCGTTCCATTGTAAGTCTTCGGTGGTAAGCCAGCCCATACCTTGCACAAAAGCCCCTTCAATTTGCCCTATATCAAGTGCTGGGTTAATTGAGCTGCCCACATCGTGCAAAATATCAACACGGGTTACGGTGTTTTCGCCTGTTAGCGTATCGATTTCTACTTCACTGAGTGCTACGCCGTGAGCGTAGTAAAAAAATGGGCGGCCTTCGCCTTTCGCTCTGTCGTAATGTATTTTAGGCGTGGCGTAATAACCCGTTGATGAAAGCGATATACGGTTCATATAAGCAAGGTTTGCAAGTTCGCTAAAGCTAATTTCACCTTTGTTAAAGGTAATTAGGTTATCTTTAAATACAACACTTTGGCTGTCTACTTCAAAGTGCTCGCTTATAAAGTTTATTAAGCGCTCTTTTATGGTGTTTACGGCGTTTAGCGCTGCCATGCCGTTTAGGTCAGTCCCGCTTGAGGCGGCGGTTGGCGAGGTGTTTGGTACTTTATCGGTACGGGTTGCGCTTATGCTTATTGCCTCAAAATCAACACCAAACCCATGGGCTACTATTTGCGCTATTTTAGTGTTTAACCCTTGGCCCATTTCGGTGCCGCCATGGTTTAAATGTATCGAGCCATCACTATATACATGCACTAACGCACCTGCTTGGTTTAAGTGCTGTACCGTAAACGATATACCGTATTTAACCGGCGTCATCGCAAGGCCTTTTTTTATAATAGGCGACGATACATTAAATGCTTTAATGGCATCTTTGCGCGCCCAGTAATCACCCGACTCCTCAAGCTGGGTTATCATATCTTTTAAAATATGCTGCTCTACGGTTTGATGATACGGCGTGGTGTCGCGGCCTTTTTTGTATAAATTAAGTTTTCGGATCTCAAGCGGATCTTTACCTAATTTAGCGGCAATGTCGTCCATTATTAGCTCTGCCATAATCATGCCTTGCGGGCCACCAAATCCTCTAAATGCGGTGTGGCTTACGGTATTAACTTTACAGCGATTACCTTTAATGGTGGCGGCTGGGTAGTAATACGCGTTATCGGCATGAAACATTGCACGGTCTACAATGGCATCAGATAAATCGGGCGAATAACCACAAAACCCATTTACGGTTACATCAGCGCCTTCAATTAGGCCATTTTCATCAAACCCTACATGGTATTGGTTATAAAATGGGTGGCGTTTACCGGTAAGTTTAAAGTCGTCGCTGCGGGCAAGGCGCATTTTTACTGCACAACCAAGGTAGTAAACTGCAAGCGCTGCAAGGCAAGCCCACGGTGCACCTTGGGTTTCTTTACCGCCAAAGGCACCGCCCATACGGCGAGTTTCTACGTTTACAAAGCTAAATGGCTTTTTTAAAATTTTAGCAACTAAGTGCTGAACCTCTGTTGGGTGCTGCGTAGAACATTGCACATGAATGCCGCCATCGTTGTCGGGCTGAGCAAGTGCTATTTGTCCCTCAAGGTAAAAGTGTTCTTGCCCGCCTATGTGTATTTCGCCTTTAAGCTGGTGGGCTGCATTATTTATGGCTTGATCGCTATTGCCCCGGTTAAGTGAATGTGGCGGCCTTACCCAATGCTCTTTTTTTATGGCTTCTTTAATATCAAGTATGGGGGTGATTTGCTCGCACTCTATAACCACTAAGCGAGCAGCGCGGCGCGCAATGGCGTAGCTGTCGGCAACGACTACCAGTACCGGTTGCCCGTGGTATTGAATTTCGTGATTGGTCAGCAGTACATCACCTGGAAATATAGGGCCAATATCAAGCTTACCGGGTACATCATCGGCCGATAAAATACGCTTAACACCTGCAACTTCAAGCGCTTTACTTGTATCAATTGATGTAATAAAGCCGCTGGTAATGGGCGCAAGTACAGGGTAGGCGTGTAAGCAGCCATGAGGCTCTGGGTTATCGTCGGCGTAGTTTGCATTGCCACATACTTGTTTAATTGCGCTTTCGTGGTACTTAGATTGGCCAACGCTTCCGCCTTGGGCTTTTAGTTTATCCATTTCAAAGTGACGCATGTGAAATCCTCGTAATGGCAATGTTGTTATTATTTTTACTGCTTGGTTGTGCACCACAAAACTCAATACCAATACGTTGTAGCAAGTTTTTGCTTACCGTAGTGCGATAATGTGCGCTGCTGCGGACATCGCTTATGGGGGTAAAGTCATCATTTATAGCATTAGCGGCATCTATAAACGTGCTTACTTGTAAGGGCTGAGCATTAAGCTTTTGCTCTATGTGTGCGGCGCGTTTGGGGATTGCAGCCATACCGCCCATGGCGCAGCGGGCATTGCTAATTACACCTTGTGCTTGCTCAATAGCCAGTACTAAACACACGGTAGATATATCATCTTCAAAGCGTTTTGAAATTTTATGGCACGCAAGCTTTAACGACTCTGGGCGTTTAGGTACGGTAATTTTACTAATGACTTCATCGCTTTTAATGACTGTTTTTTTGTAATCAACAAAGTAGTCGGCCACGTTTATAGTACGTGTGCCTGATGCGCTTAATAAATCTAGAGTGGCATTAAGTGCAATTAATAAAGGGGCTGGATCGCCAATAGGAGAGGCATTTCCTATGCTGCCACCTAAGGTGCCACTGTTACGTACTTGGTTAGAGCCAAGGCGTTCAAACAGCTCTTTAGATTCAGGGTAGTAATTGTAAAAAGTATCTACAAACTGGCTGTAAGGGAGTGCTGCACCAATATGTAGCTCGCCGTTGTTATCGCTTAATGTGCACAGCTCTTTAGCTTGGCTTAGGGATATTATTACATCGGGTAATAGCATATTTTGGCTAAGCTCAATGGCAAAGTCGGTGCCACCAGCAACTAAGTGTGCATGGGGGTAAAGCGCTTTTAGTTCAACAAGCTGCTTAGCATTTTGTGGCAAGTAGAATTTGCGATGGCCATTTTTTAAAAATGGAACGTCGTCATCATATTGCGTATTAAGTGAGGCTTTAAACTGAGCTGCCATGGCTGAGTAAGGCTCATTTTTGCGCTTATAGCTGTAGGCTTTTTCTACCGCTAGTAAAATAGGGCTGTAGCCAGTACAACGGCACAAGTTACCACCTAAAGCATGAATAGCGGCTTTTTTACCTGGGTAACTCGGGTTATTAATATAAAGCGCCAACATGCTCATTATTATACCTGGGGTGCAAAAACCGCATTGCGAACCATGGCACTCTACTAATGCGCGTTGTACTGGGTGTAAGTCATCAAGGGTTGGGTACAGCCCCGTTGTTACAGCCTCTACGGTTACTATGTGTTTTGCGTGTGCATTGCCTAATAAAAGCAGGCAGCTGTTCATGGTTTGGTAGTGCCAAACTGGGTTACCGTTTGAGTTTGTTTTTTCTTCGCCGACTAAAATTGTGCACGCGCCGCAATCGCCTGTAGCACACCCTTCTTTAGTGCCCACTTTCCCTTTTTTGGTGCGTAGCCAGTCCAAAATGGTGAGACTTGGCGAACATTCTTGTACTTCTATTGGCGTGTCATTTAATAAAAACTGAATCACACAGACCCCCTTAACTTTTTAACACCTTGTTTTTAATAAGGTTTATTGTCTGCTTTTTCGTATTGTTATTGCGCAAGTAAGAAAAAAGCTGTTTTATTATAATGAGTACTTTGCAGTTAACATGCCAAATCTGACCGATCGGTTAGCTTTTTGCTTTTTAAGAGGGGGAATAAGGATTAAAGAGAAGTTTATAAAGTTGTAAAAAGGTTTTAAGTTACTTATTTTTATTGCTTTTATTTGTTTTTTATCGAGTAGTTAAGTTTTTATTTGTTATTTTTTGTATGACTTTTTAATCGCTTTCATGTGTTAACTTGACCAATAGGATATGTTTATTCTTGTAAGCTATGTGCTTTTAAAAAGTGCATTTATATAATTATTTAAAATTACATAAGCGAGGATATTTTTTTAGCTAGTTTGAATGCTTTTTAGGAAAAGCGAGGTCTTTGTTAGCCATTACAGATTTAATAGGCACATAATGAACTTAACACATACAAATAACGCACTGATCACTTTACTTGCTCTTAGTTTTGGGCTGCTTGGCGTATCGTTTGCTTTGGGTGCAAACCCAAATTCACTTGTAGCAACATTTGAATTTTATGGGTTCGATACTTCACTAAATAATAAAATGATAGGCTTGCTAACCGGAAGCACTATGATTGCATTAGCACTTGCCACTCTAGCCGCGCATTTAAAATTAATAAAACCTACACCTGCATTGGTTCTCGCGTTAATTGTTAGCATAGTGCCTTTACTTACTTTATTAGCCAGCAACCGTTGGATGGCCCAGTTAGGCGGCTTTCCAATTATTGGCAGTGGCCAAGGTATTATTAAATACTTTGCAGTCATCCCTTTGTATTTATTTTTGTTTTATAAAAATAAGCTAACAGACAAACAACACGTATTTTTAAACTTTATACCGATTGCTATGGTTTTACTGTGGATTGGTGGCATGAAGTTTTATGAGTTTGAAGCCAAAGCCATTGTAAGCCTGGTAGAAACCTCACCGTTTATGTCGTGGTTATACACGGTATTTAGTGTACAAGGCGCATCAAACGTAATTGGTGGGTTTGATGTATTATTTGCAGTGCTACTTGGCATAGGCATTTTACTTAACAATAAAAAGCTCATTATTGTTAGTGGCTTAGCGTGTTTAAGTGTGTTTTTAATGACCCAAACATTTTTAATTACCGCTACAGGAGCATTGAGCTCAAGCACATTATTAGAGCGTTTAGGGCAATTTGTAATTAAAGACTTATGGTATGTAGGCAACTTAGTTGTTATTGCCACTTTAATGCTATTTAAACCAGCTAAATAAAGAGAACTGTATGATCAGCTGTCACCAATACGACTACATCGAAATTGCCTGTATGCACCATTTAAGCATTGAGCTTATATTAAAAAATGGCGATGTTGTGTCTGGGGTAGCAACTGATACAAAACGCAATGCTAATAGAGACGAATGCATAGTTGTTAACGTAAATAGCGAGCTGCAACTTATTGTGCTTACTACAATCAGCGTTCTTAAAGCGCGTGAGAGTAATCCATACTTTGACCACGTGAATTTTGATGTAAAGTAAATACCTTACCTATTCGTTTTATCATAAATACCTCGGCGAGCCTGTATCATCAATATGTTAAGGCTCGCTTATCTAGCCAATGCTTTAACTCATACGTGCTAAATGCCCAAAGCCAAAATTTACCTTTAGAATGAACTGTTCACATAAACAGCTATTTTGACTTTGTCCAATAACATTATTAAAAGTCGTTTTGGTGCAAAGTAACAAAGGCTTTTTCACTGCATGCCTAATTGCTTGTTTACATTGCAGTTATTTAGTGGAATTATTGGGCGATGTAATATGCGCCGTTTTGGGATGTTATAACCCCCCAAAGTGGTGTTCAATAAGATGTTATATTTAAAGGTGTAAATCGGAAATGGATTATAAAATTAATATTTCACTAATTGTCGCAGGAGCATTAATCGTTATCGCCGCGACATTAGGGTACACCATACAGGTAAGCTCTATGATGTCTGTTTTGGCATCTGGCTATGCTGGTAGTATTGACCTCAATACCGTTCCATTTTTTGTAAGTAGTGGTATTGGTGCTTTTATTACTTTGCTAGGGATAATACGCCCCAAAAAATCAGAAGTTTAAATATAACAAGTGACTATGGTGTCAATTCCTAATTTCAAACCATTTTAGGATCCCACATGACACCATCCCTCACCATA
>NZ_JAHXRM010000204.1:0-276 GCF_019392235.1 Pseudoalteromonas sp. CR1
GTGACGATGGCCAAGGGCGTGGCCTCGGGCTACGCCGCCATCGCCTGCACGGTGACGACCGAGGCGGTGTTCGAGATGTTCAAGGACGACGCCGCCGACCCGATGAGCTATTTCCGCGACATCTCGACCTTCGGCGGCTGCACCAGCGGCCCGGCGGCGGCGCTCGAGAACATGCGGATCATCGAGGACGAGGGGCTTCTGGACAACACGCTCGCCATGGGCGAGCGGCTGGTCGGCAACCTCCGCGCCCTGCAGGAAAAGCACCGGGTCATCGGC
>NZ_JAHXRM010000205.1:0-276 GCF_019392235.1 Pseudoalteromonas sp. CR1
TTGACTTTAGAGATAGATCAACTCCAAATGATTTTGATGGTGATGGTATAGATAATGCTGAAGATAGAGATGATGATAATGATGGTATAGATGACGTTACGGAAGGATTCGGATTTTATACAAACGGAAATGATGTTTGTACAGGTTCAAGATATGATTTCCAAGGCGGCACTTATATATCAGGGACAGGTAGTGGTATAGGAACTGTAGGAGCAAGATATAGATTTCCAAACGCAGCTCCAGGATTAAACGCTATTGTAACTGTAGTTTCTAAAC
>NZ_JAHXRM010000206.1:0-276 GCF_019392235.1 Pseudoalteromonas sp. CR1
CGGAACTGGACGAACACCGTCGACGATCCGGGGGTCGTGTAGCTGCGGACGTAGTCGAGACCGTTGAGCTGCTGGAGCTCCTTCTCGACCCGGTCGGTGACCTGATCGAGGGTGTCCTTGATGGTCGCGCCCGGCCACGTGGTCTGCACCACCATGGTCTTGATGGTGAAGGGCGGATCCTCCTCGCGGCCGAGGCGGGTATAGGCCATCAGGCCCGCGACCAGCGAGACCAGCATCAGGAACCAGACGAACGAGCGGTGCTCGAGCGCCCAGTCG
>NZ_JAHXRM010000207.1:0-276 GCF_019392235.1 Pseudoalteromonas sp. CR1
TCCAGCCGCCTGCAGGGGCAGAACGCTAGGTACGACGATCGATACCGCCACTTGCGCGCGGTCATGCTCATGCGGCACGCGCACGCTCGGAAATACTCGAGTGCGTGGCGCGCTTTGCTCGCTTTTCGCACATGTAGAGTACCCGCAGAACATAGATTCCATGCTACGAGAGTCAAAGGGACAATACGTGGGATGCATTATCCAAAGGCGTTACATCACCGCCTAGTGGTGGCTCTGCTCCTTGGCAATTTGCTTGACTGTACATACAAATCATGG
>NZ_JAHXRM010000208.1:0-276 GCF_019392235.1 Pseudoalteromonas sp. CR1
GCAGAAAATACCTTGTCGCCCGTCCAGGCCTGTCGGATGCTCGGTGCATCGGGGATGGATGCGATGGAACGACCGAACCGCACGACGCGTCTGGGCATGCTGACGCCCTCGTCGAACAGCGTCCTCGAGCCGGCCACCGCCCATCTGCTGGCCGGGCACGCGGGCGTGAGCGCCCATTTCGCCCGCTTCCGCGTGACGGAGATCGGCCTGTCGCCGGCGGCCCTGGACCAGTTCGACCCCGAGCCGATCCTGGCGGCGGCCGACCTGCTCGCCGAT
>NZ_JAHXRM010000209.1:0-276 GCF_019392235.1 Pseudoalteromonas sp. CR1
TAATTACGTATATAATGAGGGCATAAATGCATAATTACATATATTATAGCAGCCACTTATTTCCTCTCCCGTTGGTCGAGCTTGCTTGCGCATCCTCGGCGAAGGTCGAAGGTTGAAAGCAGAGCTAGACAAGACACTGAATTATCCTTGTTAAGCAAGCTCTTTCCTTCGATGTCTTGGGATGATCAAACTGGATGGATGGCAGCAGCTAATCAAGAGCAGATAGGGTGGCCCCCCCTGCCCAGGGTGTGGGAGCAAGTCTTTTTGAACCTTCTT
>NZ_JAHXRM010000210.1:0-276 GCF_019392235.1 Pseudoalteromonas sp. CR1
GTAAGTGAGCAGCGCTCCGACTTCCTGAGCAAGCTCACGGAAGTTCTTCGTGCTAATGTCGGCGCGGCGCATAAGGCCGAGTTTGTGTCGGATCAGCGGGTGGCGGATCTCGCGAGTGGGCATGGGAAAGGCTCCGGCGGCGGGCAAAAAAACCGGCCTAGATTAATCTATCCGAGGGTGTTGTCCTATAGACATCTAGTACGTTAGTCCATTAAGGCTTGAACGTTGCGCCTCACATGCGTACCTTTGCCCGCTTTTCTTGCCACAGCACCCCCT
>NZ_JAHXRM010000211.1:0-276 GCF_019392235.1 Pseudoalteromonas sp. CR1
CTGACGCTGGCCGACAAAGGCGACCCCGGCGTGCCGTTCAGTTGGCTGTGTTTCGGCAGCGAAGGCCGTCGCGAGCAGACACTGTTTACCGATCAGGACAACGGCATTCTGTTCGATGCCAAGGACGCCGCCGAAGCCGCAGCGATTCGCGGCCGCTTGTTGCCCCTGGCGCAGCAGATCAACCAGAGCCTGGCGCTGTGCGGCTTCAGTTTGTGCAAGGGCAATATCATGGCCGGTAACCCCGAACTGTGCCTGTCGCGGGCCGAGTGGGCGCGG
>NZ_JAHXRM010000023.1:0-57076 GCF_019392235.1 Pseudoalteromonas sp. CR1
TTTACTTAACTCTCTGATTAACTCTTGCCTCGCTATGCGTTGGCGCCTGCCGTCTCAGTGGGGTCGCATTATAGGGAGAACAGATTTTTACGCAAGTACTTTTTTAAAGAAAAACTAAAAAAACACACTGTTCGGTTAGTATGTGAGCGAAAGCACTTAAAACTGGTAGTTTTATAATCAATATAGGCTTTGCAGGCACTGAATTAAGCGCTACTGTTACACTAAATACTCATAATTTTTAATTTAAAGGTGCATATATGGCAATACGTTCTTATAAAGGAATTACTCCTTCATTTAATAAATCTGTTTATATAGACGAGTCGTCAGTATTAGTCGGAGATATCACTGTAGGTGATAATAGCAGTGTATGGCCTTTAGTTGCTGCCCGCGGTGATGTTAACCATATTCGTATTGGTCAGCGTACTAATATTCAAGATGGCAGTGTATTACATTTATCGCGTACAACTAAAAGCAACCCGGATGGTTACCCTCTTATAATAGGCGACGATGTAACGGTTGGTCACAAAGTAATGCTACATGGGTGCGTACTTGGTAACCGTATACTCGTGGGTATGGGTGCGATTGTCATGGATAACGTAGTTGTAGAAGACGATGTTATTATTGGTGGGGGGTCGTTGGTACCACCCAATAAGCGCTTGGAATCAGGCTATTTGTATGTAGGAAGTCCAGCAAAGCAAGCCCGTCCATTGACTGAGCAGGAGCTCGCTTTTTTAAAAATATCGGCAGATAACTATGTCCAATTAAAAGATGAATATTTAGCTGAAGCTAACTAAGTCCACTTCTATTTGACCTGCCGAGTTATAACTTTCTTCTTCTATTAGTTGCTCGGCACGTTCTTCGTATTCAAAACGATATTTTTCAAAATACTCTGTAGCGTGACTTTCATCAGTTAGTTTAAGCGTACTTACGGCAATAATACATTCCACTAGCATGCCATTCACCTGAGCAAAAAATACCAACTTGTGATCAGGCTCCCTAAATTCGAGTCTATCTATAAATTGTATAGCTTGGTTCATTTTAGTGAGCCTTGTTTAAGCGCTTTAACTACAGGGAGGATTTCTGGCATTTTGTTATGCCAAACATAATAAGCTTGTGCAGCTTGGCCTACTAACATACCACTGCCATCTAAAAGCTTAGTGCTGTTATTATGCCCTGCTACCCAGTTCATAAAAATTGTGTTTGTCAGTGAATAAAACATATCGTATGCAACATCACAGCATGTTAAATGCTTTTTATCTAGAGCTGGCAATTCGTTATTCATGCTGCTAGATGTTGAGTTTAAAATTAGTGAGTAATCGCTTACTGGTAAATCATCGAACCCATAGCCTGAAACTTTTCCGTATTCAGCAAATAGCTGAGCTAAGTCTTTTGCCTTTTGAGCGGTACGATTAACAACAATAATTTCTGCGGGTTTTTGTTCAAGCAATGGTAATATTACTCCCCTTGCCGCACCACCAGCACCAATTATTAAAATACGCTTATTTGTAATCACAACTTTATTAGCAAGCAGGTCATTTACAAAACCAACACCGTCGGTGTTCTCTCCTAATAATGTACCATCGTCTCTTTTTTTGAGTGTATTAACCGCTCCTACTATTTTTGCAAGCGGCGTTAACTCATCGGCCATGGCAAACGCTTGTTCTTTAAATGGCATGGTAACGTTTGCACCTTTTCCCCCTTGCTCAAAAAAAGTCGATACTGTTTTTTCAAAGCTGTCGATAGGTGCTAATATTGCGCGATAGTCGATTTGCTCACCCAGTGAGATAGCAAATTGTTTATGTATCGCGGGGGATTTTGAATGTTTAATTGGATTTCCAAAAACCGCATATTTGTCCATTTTAACACAACCTCTTTGCAGCTAACTGCTGCCTATAAACGATGATAAATAATATGATTAAACGACTTTTTTCTAAATCTAAGCCTGAAAAAGTAGATCAAACACCTACGCCTGAAAAAACACCTTACGAAATAATTGGTGGAGAAAAAGGGGCACGCGCTATTTCTGAACGATTCTACGACATTATGGCCTCAGATGAATACGCTAAACCGTTATATGATATGCATCCTCAACCATTAGATAGGATTCGCCAAGTCTTTTTCGAGTTTTTATCAGGTTGGTTAGGTGGCCCCGCCCTCTTTGAGCAAAAGCATGGACAGCCCATGCTACGTAAACGCCATATGCCATTTTTAATTGATCAAAACTTACGGGATCAGTGGATGTATTGTATGAACAAAACCCTTGATATAGAAATAGATAACCCGCTACTTCGAGAAGGGCTTAAAAACTCATTCGCCCAACTAGCAAGCCACATGATTAACCAACATTAATCATAAACAATAAAAAAGACGCTTTCGCGTCTTTTTTATTGTTTATATCTGCCACTCTCGGGCTATCAACTCTTCTGGTTTACTCGAAAGCCAAGCTTGTGGTCGTAAGTAATACTGATATAGGTTTGCTTCAAGGCTGTTTTCAGCAGGTGTGAAGTTATACTCCCAGCGAGCCAGTGGTGGCATAGACATTAAAATAGACTCTGTTCGCCCACCACTTTGTAGGCCAAACAAGGTGCCTCTGTCCCAAACCAGATTAAACTCAACGTAACGGCCGCGACGGTAGAGTTGAAAATCACGCTGTTGCTCGGTAAATTTATCATTTTTACGGCGTTCAATAATTGGGATATAGGCGTCTAAAAAGCCATTCCCGACTGATTGCATAAACGAAAAACTTTGCTCAAAACCTAATTCATTTAAATCATCAAAAAATAAACCACCTACTCCTCGTGTTTCATCTCGGTGTTTTAAATAAAAATACTCGTCGCACCATGTTTTATATTTTGGATAAACGTTACTACCAAACGGCGCACAGATATCGTGTGCCACTTGGTGCCAATGCTGGACATCTTCAAATACCGGGTAAAAAGGGGTTAAATCAAATCCGCCGCCAAACCACCAAATAGGCTCTTCGCCCTCTTTTTCGGCTATAAAAAATCGTACGTTGGCATGACTTGTTGGCACATGCGGATTTTTTGGGTGAATAACAAGTGATACCCCACATGCATGAAAGCTTCGTCCTGCAAGCTCTGGCCTATGGGCAGTTGCAGAGCCTGGCATTGAGGCTCCAAATACATGAGAGTAATTAACCCCACCTTGCTCTATGATAGTGCCATTGGTGGTAACGCGAGTACGCCCGCCACCGCCTTCAGCTCTTTGCCAGCTATCTTCAACAAATTTAGCGCTTCCATCAGCAGCTTCTAGCCCCTGGCAAATCGTATCCTGTAAAGCCATAAAGTAGGTTTTTACTTGTTCTAATAATTCGCTTTGCATATTACCCTCTAAATACTTTACCGGTCATGGCATCTTTTATTGTGCTGGGTTGTGTGTTGCCACCTAATGGCTCGTCAACATAAAAACCAACTTGATCAGCAAATTGCTCTTTTGCCTGCTCAATACTTATTACTGTTTCTTGGCCTGTTAAATTTGCACTCGTTGATACCAGTGGCTTTCCAAATTCTTGGCATAAGCGTTTAACTGTTGGGTGACTTGTTACTCTTACTGCAATTGTATCAAACTGCCCTGTTAGCCATTTTGGTGTACCTTTTGCTGCTGGCATAACCCAAGTTATAGCAGCCGGCCAACTAGAGAATATATCTGCACGTTTGTCCATGGGTATTTTGGCGTCGTCAACATACTTTAGTAATTGCCCATAGTTGTCTGCAATTAAAATAAGGCCTTTTTCAACGGGACGCTGTTTAATTGCCAGTAATTTCTCAACAGCGTGCAGATTATCTGGATCACAACCCAAACCAAACACAGCCTCTGTTGGATAAACAATGACATCGCCTTGATTTAAGCAAGAGAGTGCCGAAGGCATATTTGAAAGTTCTGACAAAGTAGTCTCCAAAAATAATTAAATGTTATTGAGGTTTAGCAAGCTTATGCATGCAACTTTTTTGTGGGCATTGTAGTAGTGTACCATTTGCCATTTGTCTTTCTATGACGATGGGCCAGTTACATTTAGGGCAAGGTTGCTCTACAGGTTTATTATTGAGTGTGTATTTACAACTTGGGTAGCTGTCGCATGAGTAAAACACTTTACCGAACTTGTTACTCCGCGCAACTAAGTGACCTTTTTTACATTTAGGACATGAAGGTAGTGTAACCTCTTGTTCCTTTTGCTCGTTGTCGTTTGCAATGTAGTGGCAGTCAGGGTACCCCGTACACCCAATAAACATACCGTAACGTCCGTTTTTAACCACCAGCGGTTTGCTGCACTGAGGGCACGCTGAATCTTCAAGTATTTTTATTTCGTTACTTTCGTGGTGCACTAATGGCCTAATAAAATCACATTGAGGGTAGCTTGCACACCCCAAAAAAGGGCCTGACTTGCTATTACGCATCACTAACTCTGAGCCACACTTTGGGCATACTTCGTATTCTTTTTCTAAGGCGTGTTTATTCGCCGAGAAAAGCGAATGATCGATTTTACTCATGGTGTTCCTAAGAGATAAGTGAATTTTCGCCTAATATACCCAAACCACTTAAAGATACAAGCTATGGTGAACGCTTAGCTTTAAGTAATTTGCGTAATGGGAATAAAATAATAAGGCATTAATGCAACAATTCAGTGGGCTCATCAAAAATTAAGTCTTCCATTTGCCCATAGGCCTCTTCGGAGCCAGGTACATTAAACAGCACCATAAGCACTAACCACTTTAAATCGTCTAGGTTAATGCTTGGTTTATCAAGCGCGGCGAGTTTATCCATGACCATTTCACGAGTAATACTGTTTATAACGCCAATCTGCTCAACAAACATTAAAAAGCCACGACACTCAACGTTAAGCATGGCGCATTCGCTTTGAGTAAAAATTCGAATAGCATGCCCTGGGTTGGCAATTAAATATGGGGATTCATCGCTATGTTGTAAATCGGCTAGTTGCTCTAGCCAATTGAGCGCTTTAAAAATTTCTGGTTTATTAAATCCGGCTCGCATTAACTCATCAGTTAACTCATTTTGTTCAGCAAAAATATCAGCTTCGCTATGAATATAATTTTCAAATAGATACATAAGTATATCGAACATGCTACCTTCCTGCGCTTAGCCTAATATAACCATCTAAAATACGTTCAATCTGATCGTCTAACTCTAAATCAAGCAATCTTGCCAACACCTTATCTATTGGCCACTGAACTCGGCGTACAATATCGTCAACGGTTGTTACCTCAAACCCAATGCTATTTAATACTTCGCAATCACTACTTTGCTGCAGCGTCTCTTCTTTACTATATAGACCGCTTTGATAAGAAAAGCTCACTTCATCTAAAATATCAGTCACATTTTCAACAAGTTTAGCCCCTTGCTTAATTAAAAAATGGCTGGCTTGTGCAAGCGGGTTTTTAATAGAGCCCGGCACTGCAAACACCTCTTTATTTTGTTCAAGCGCATAACGCACCGTAATTAATGAGCCACTTTTAATTTCAGCTTCAACAATTAAAACACCTAAAGATAAGCCCGAAATAATTCTATTTCGACGAGGAAAGTTATGCGCGTTAGCGGCAGTACCGGGTAAAAATTCACTGATTAATAAACCACTATTGAGCACTTGTTCGGTTAACAGTTTATGACGTTTAGGATAATAAATATCAACGCCCGTGCCTAATACTGCAATGGTTTTACCAGATCCAGCTAGTGCACCTTTGTGCGCAGCACCATCTATTCCTCTGGCCATGCCCGATGTAATGGTAATACCTGCATTCGTTAATTCGTATGCAAACTCTGAGGCTATTTCAAGCCCTGTTGGGGTGGCGTTACGGCTCCCAACAATAGCTATTTGCGAGCTAGAAAGTAAAGACACATCGCCCTTACAAAAAAGTAATAAGGGTGCGCTAGCTATCTGCTTTAATGAATCAGGGTAACGTGCATCAAAAAAACAAATTACCTCTATACAATGCTGTGTAATACGATCTTCATAATGCTGTACTTGCAGCCAGTCTGTACTGAGTAAATTACTGGCCTGGTTAGCGGTTAAGCCTAACTCGAGTAATTTAGCGTGGGGTAAGTCAAACAATGACTCAAGTGGGTGGTGTTTAGATAGGGCCAATAAGGTTTTTGTACCTAATCCCTTACACATATAAAAGGCAAGCCAGTGAGCTAACTTGCCTGATGACTGATCCATGCTCTCTCCTAGAGCACCGACTCGCTACTTCTTAATGAATAACTGCAATATCTCCAACGCGAATTGGGTGCTGGTTTTTTGTTATTAATGCATAACTTACTTTGTCATACACTTTGAATACAATTAACTCGCCTACTTTTTCTTTGGGCATTTTCCATGTTGTATTATCTTCGTCAGCTTTATCACTAAATAACTGACTTGCATCAGATAACAGTTTTTCAAATTTACTTGAATCTTCTGGATAACGAGGACCACGAGGGCCATCAATAACCGTAGGTGATTCACGCTCTAAATCTAAAACATGGCCTGGTTCAATATTTTGCTCGCGGCCTAAGTTTAGCACTACAACATCCATTGTGCTGAACTCTCTTACTTGACGAGGTGATGCTATGACTTGCCCTTCAACGGGCTCTTTTGGGCGGTGAATATCAAAATACGCAGGCAATAGCTGTCCTTCCATTGCTGGCATTAAAAAGTCACCTTGTTTAATTTCTCGTTTTACTGACTCGACTCGTAATGACGACGGCACACCGTTACTTTCATCGCCACTTCTAAACGCTCGCGCCATGCCAACGTAAGATGCACGCGTTGCTAATACTTCGCCTGTGTTTAAATCAACATAGGGTTCACCCTCGTTGTAAATCGCATAGGCGCCATGTACTTTAAGATCGCCTTTAACATATAAAATATGGCCCAAAGTTTGTGTTTTTGTGTTTTCGTTAGCACCTAACACATACGGCATATTTTTTATATCGTCGCTGTTAATCGCTTGCTCGTAACTTAAGTAAGGTTTAATCATTTGCAAAGGTAAAGTGGTAATTGCATTTAACCCTTTTGGCGTAATACGTCCTTGAGGAGACAGCTTTCGATACGCTTTATTAATGACTAAACGTGGATTTCCGTCTGCATCGTATATAAGTGCCAATGCATCACCCGGATAAATTAAGTGAGGGTTATCAATTTGCGGGTTCATTTGCCATAGTTCTGGCCACAACCATGGCTCATCTAAATAAATGCCAGATATATCCCACAACGTATCACCTTTTTTTACAACATACTGTTTTGGTGCATCTTTTTTTATTTTTAGCACGTCAGCAATCGCCCCAAAAGAGGTGCTTAGTGCCAGTATGATTGCAACTAACGGAAATTTCATTGAGCTTCCTTGTATTGTTTTTTCATTATTATTGCTCAAAACCTGTTAAAGGTGAACGTGAATGGCTAAAATAAGAGCATACAATACCCTAAATTAAGCACAAGTGAAAAAGGTAACTAATGGCTAGGTTAGAAGTTTTAAGATTTCCAGATGAGCGTTTACGTACAATAGCAAAAGATGTTGCAGACGTTGACGACCAAGTTCGCCAAATTGTAAAAGACATGCTCGAAACCATGTACGACGAAAATGGCATTGGTTTAGCCGCAACGCAGGTAAATATCCACCAGCGTATTGTGGTTATTGATGTATCTGAAGAGCGTGACGAACCGCTGGTATTAATTAACCCGCAAATCATTAAAAAAGATGGGTCAACGATTAGCGAAGAAGGCTGTTTATCAGTACCTAACTCGTACGCAAAAGTAGACCGAGCAGAAACAGTCACAGTGGCTGCACTAAACGAAAACGGTGAAGAATTTGTGTTAGACGCAGATGAGCTATTAGCTATTTGTATTCAACACGAACTAGACCACCTACAAGGCAAGCTATTTATTGATTACTTATCTCCATTAAAGCGCCAACGTATCCGTAAAAAGCTTGAAAAAGAAGCCAAGTTTGCAGCACAGTAATCAGTACCTTAGGAAAACTCAGTGATCCAACCATTACGCATAATATTTGCCGGTACGCCGGATTTTGCCGCACGCCATTTACAAGCGCTAATAAATAGCGAACATGAAATTGTGGGCGTATATAGCCAACCAGATCGCCCTGCAGGTCGCGGTAAAAAATTAAAAGCGAGCGAAGTTAAAGCCCTGGCGATTGAAAATGACTTACCGGTTTTTCAGCCTCAGTCATTAAAAAATGATGAAGCACTTGCAGAGCTCACCGCATTAAACGCCGACATAATGATTGTTGTGGCTTACGGCTTAATTTTACCTAAAGCTATTTTAGATACGCCACGCTTAGGCTGCTTAAATGTGCATGGTTCTATATTACCTCGCTGGCGTGGTGCTGCACCTATTCAACGCGCAATTTGGGCGGGTGACGAAGAAACAGGCGTAACCATAATGCAAATGGACGAAGGGTTAGATACCGGCGACATGCTGCATATTAGCCGCTGCCCTATTAGTGATACAGAAACCAGTGCCAGTTTATATAACAAACTAGCAGAGTTAGGTCCTAGTGCATTAATTGACACCGTTAATAAACTAGCTAATGGCGACATTACCCCTGAGCCTCAAAATGATGAGCTGGCTAACTACGCCAAAAAGCTCTCTAAAGAAGAAGCAAATATTGATTGGTCTATGAGCGCCGTGCAAATAGAACGTAATATTCGCTCTTTTAATCCTTGGCCAGTGTGTTTTACCCAAATGGGTGAACAAACCGTAAAAATATACCAAGCGAAGGTAGTTGATCAATCAGGCAAGCCGGGCGAAGTTTTAACAAGTGATAAAAACGGTGTTGTTGTTGCCTGTGGTGAGCATGCTTTAAACATTACTCAGTTGCAACCGCAAGGTAAAAAACCAATGGCAATTAGCGACTTTTTAAATGGTCGCAGTGACTGGGTTAGCCCTGGCACACTATTAGGCGAAAATAATGAATAAAGTGCAAAACGTACGAGCGCTGGCCGCTGAGACTTTATATAACGTGGTTGATAAAGGCGCTTCGCTTAATCAAGAATTACCGTTTGCAAGCCAAGGTTTACCCCCAAAAGACAAAGCACTGTTACAGCAAATTTGTTATGGCGTTTTACGCTACTTACCTAGCCTTGAAAACTACTGCCAACATTTAGTAGAAAGTCCACTAAAAGGTAAACGCAGAATTTTTCAATTTTTACTCTATGTGGGTATTTATCAGCTACAACACATGCGCGTTCCACCGCATGCTGCGATTAGCGAGACCGTAAATGCATTAGGTCAAATGCGCGCACTTGGCTTAAAAGGGTTAATAAATGCTATTTTACGTAGCTTTCAACGCCAACAAGCGGAGCTTGAAGAAAAAGCAAAGCTGATTCCAGTGTGTTTATACAACCACCCTAATTGGTTTATTAAACAAGTAAAAGAAGCCTACCCTGAAAACTGGGAAGCCATACTTGAAGAAAACCAGCAGCAAGCGCCAATGTGGTTACGTGTAAACCAATCACAATTTAGCACGCAAGAATACAGCGATATGCTAACGGCAAATGATATAGAGCATACATTAAACCCAGATTTTGTAGATGGGATTAAACTTGCCAAGCCGCGTGATGTTTTTTCACTTCCTGAGTTTGATACCGGTGCTTGTTCAGTGCAAGATGCAGCAGCGCAATTAGCCGCTCGCTTCCTAGAGCCAAAAAATGACGACGTTATATTAGACGCCTGTGCAGCCCCAGGTGGCAAAACATGCCATATTTTAGAGCTTGCCGACGCCGACGTACTTGCACTTGATAGCGATGCCACTCGCCTTGAACGCGTAAAGCAAAACTTAACTCGTATTGGTTTAGGTGCTGACCTACAATGTGGCGATGCATCGCAACCGCATACATGGTGGGACGATAAACAATTTGATCGTATTTTATTAGATGTGCCTTGTTCAGCAACAGGCGTTATTCGTCGCCATCCAGACATAAAATGGTTGCGTCGTGCATCTGACATTGAAGACTTAGCTGCACTACAAGGCGATATACTCAATAGCATTTGGCCTCTACTGAAGCCCGGTGGTACATTGGTATATGCCACATGTTCGGTTCTTCCAAAAGAAAACCAACAACAAGTTGCTAAATTTTTAGCTAATAACGATGATGTAGAACATATTCCACTTCATGATAAAGACACCCTCACTACACCGGGGTTACAACTACTTCCGGGCGAAAGTGATGGTTTTTATTACGCTAAAATGGTTAAAAAGCCAAGTTAATTAAGGCTTAATAACGCGTACAACAAGCCATTTTTAAATTTAAAAATGGCTTTTTATTACTACTTAATACACTGGTAAATAATGAAAATAATCATACTCGGTGCTGGACAGGTTGGCGCCACGCTAGCTGAAAACTTAGTAGGCGAACAAAACGAAATTACCGTAGTAGATATTGACGGTAACCGTATACGCGAGCTGCAAGATAAGTACGACCTTCAAGGTGTAATGGGCCACAGTGCTCACCCTGATGTATTGCGCCGCGCCGGCGCAGACGATGCCGATATGATTATTGCGGTAACCAGCTCAGATGAAGTAAACATGGTGGCATGCCAAGTGGCGTATAGTATTTTTAATACACCCACTAAAATTGCTCGAATTCGCTCTGAGCAGTATTTAAAATACCGTGAAAAGCTTTTCCAAAACGATGATTTACCTATCGATCATTACATAGCTCCAGAAGCGTTAGTCACTAAGTATATTCGCCGCTTAATTGACTACCCTGGTGCATTACAAGTCTTGCAATTTGCCGATGGTATGCTCTCACTAGTTGCAGTAAAAGCCTATTACGGTGGTTTATTAGTAGGCTATGCTTTATCGGCATTAAAAGAGCATATACCTAATGTAGAAACTCGTGTTGCGGCTATTTATCGTCAAGGTAAAGCTATTAAGCCGCTGGGTACAACCGTTATTGAAGCCGACGATGAAGTATTTTTTATCGCAGCAACAAAACATATACGCGCCGTAATGAACGAACTACAAAAGCTTGAGCGTTCATACAAAAAAATCATGATAGCCGGTGGGGGCAACATCGGAGCCGGCCTTGCTCGCTCTCTTGAAAAAAATCACACCGTTAAACTGATAGAGCGCAGTAAAGAGCGGGCGGAACAGCTTTCAGAAATGCTCGATAATACGGTAGTATTTTGTGGCGACGCTTCCGATCAAGAACTCCTCTCTGAAGAACATATTGAACAAGTGGATGTATTTATTGCCGTTACCAACGACGATGAAGCAAACATTATGTCAGCCATGCTTGCAAAACGCATGGGCGCGCAAAAAACCATGGTGCTTATTCAACGTGGTGCTTATGTAGACTTAGTACAAGGTGGCGAAATAGACATTGCTATATCACCGCAACAGGCAACAATTTCTGCATTGTTAACCCACGTACGTCGCGGTGATATTGTTAACGTGTACTCGCTGCGTAAAGGAGCTGCAGAGGCTATAGAAGCAGTTGCCCATGGTGATGAAAGCACCTCTAAAGTAGTTGGCCGCGCAATTGCCGATATAAAATTACCTGCCGGAACAACCATTGGTGCCATTGTGCGTAACGACGATGTACTCATTGCCCACGACGACACCATTATTATGTCGGGCGATCACGTAATCATGTTTTTAATTGATAAAAAGCATATCAACGTGGTAGAAAAACTCTTCCAAGTAAGCGCTATATTTTTATAACGCGTCAGACACAAAAAAGCCGCTGAATATGGCGGCTTTAGTGGAGTATGATTGGGGTATATTGATATTACTGTACTTTGGCAAACTCGTCTTTTGAAAGCTCACCATTTCCATCTGTGTCTAAATCTTTAAAAATTTTTACTAGCTGTGAATTTACTTTTGCCTCTTCCATGCTAATTACACCATCGCTATTGCTATCAAACGATGCAAAGTCTACGGCCGCATAAGCTGCTGAAGAAGATGCTAAAACTAAAACTGCAAGTGTTATATTTAATGTTTTCATAATAATGTTCCTAGTAAAATGGGAAGTCCTTTTCTAAGATCCCTGTCTGTGAAAAATAGTTAAACCAATACCGGTTAACTTTAAAATTTTGCAAACTCGTCTTTAGAAAGTTCACCATTGCCATCTGTATCTAGCTCTGTAAACTCAGCCATTAAATCAGTGTCTATTGCCGCTTCGCTTGGGCTAATTGCACCACTGCCGTCGGTATCTAAACTGTCAAAATCTGATGCTGCAAATGCTGCTGAAGAAGACGCTAATGCAATAAGTGCTAATGCTTTGTTTAAATGTTTCATGACTTAATCCTTCAAAATTTTATTTAAAAAATAACCTAATTAACTCGTAAAATAGCTTCACTTCCTTGTTATCCTTTTTCGAAGGCTCCCTTGCCTACTTAGGTTGTCTTTGGCAACTCAGGATGCTTGTTATCTAATTAAGCTTTTGAAAACTCTTCTTTTGATAACTCACCGTTTTGGTCAGTATCGAGCTCTGAAAACATGCTCATTAATTTTGCATCAACCGATGCCTCAGCTTGGCTAATTGCGCCATTGCCGTCTACATCGAGTGTATTAAAGTCAGAGCCTGCAAAAGCGGCTGACGAAGAAGCAAGTGCGATAAGTGCTAATGTTTTATTTATGCGTTTCATAGTATGTATCCTTCAAATTGTATGTGAGTGATTGGTACTTACTGTTAATCACGTTTTTCGATTAGTACAACCAGACTATTACAACTTAAATGCCAACATTTAATAAGTGTTATTTTTCAATAACTTAAGCATTAAATACTGAAAGCCATGCAAATTTAAGCATTATTTTTGTAGCTATTTAGCAACGCAGGTTTAGTTAAAATTTGTAAGTTATTAAAAATCAGTTAGTTAGGTTTCATACAAAAAACCACAAAGCCAGATAACTTGAATAACTAAGAGGGGGTTAGGTATTGAGCAGGTAAGTTTTAAACTGAACGAGGTATAAAAAGAAAATAAATCATAAAAAAATTTAAAGTTATCCAATTGTTTTTATTGAGTAAAAAGAATAATTTTAAAGGCTGGTAATTTATTTTCGTTCATAAAGTAAAAAGTCGTTATTTTGTTGCAAAATAGCGACATTAAAGCTAATCGGCATCGAGTTCTATCATTGCGGGGTCAATAAAGTGCTCTTTCATAAAAGCTTTCATTTCTTCTTTACTGGCTAATAACTTAATCCCACAACGCACGCCTGCATTATGATCTTTTACACTGCACACTTCGCCTTCAAAGTCTTTACCATTACTCCCTAATACAACTGTGCATTGAGAGTCTTTAATGCTTTCTAGATCAGCGTCAGTTTTTATATCGAACATAGCACCGGTTAGTGAAATATCTTTAATAACACCATCAAGTACCTTGTCATCACTGAGTTTAAGTTTTGCAGGTAATAAGGTTGGAATACGTGTTTGCGAACGTAAACTAAATAGCTGAACTTGCTTAGGGTAGTTAATAAAAATAAGCCTAACGGGATGTGATGCAATAGATTTAATTTGCTGTCTAAAAGCAATTATTTGTCCATCGTCACCTTCTATTAATGCTCTTACAACCACAGTAACACCATCTCGTAAGTAGTCATTTGCGCCCGGTAAACGTTTAGCTGTTGGAAAATTTAAAATAATAAACTTTTCCTCAAGCAAGCCGACCATTTCTGTTTTCACGCGCTTACTGCTGGTAGGTGTTAATATTTCTAAGTCAACTAAACTGCCAACCGGTATATTATTTAATTTATCTGCATGTGTTGCTGGCATATCCATTCCATAAACATAGTAGTAAAACGTTGTGTTTTATCCGCGCCAAAACGTAGGCGTAAATAACACAAGCAAAGTAAAAATTTCTAGTCGGCCAAATACCATTGCAATCGTCAGCAACCATTTAGCGCCATCGGTAATTGCACCATAATGCGAGGCAACATCACCTAAGCCTGGACCTAAGTTATTTAAACACGCCGCCGTAGCCGAAAACGCTGTAATATTATCCATTCCCGTTCCCATCAGCGCCAGCATAATAATAATAAACACCAGAGCATAAGCAGAGAAAAACCCCCACACTGCTTCTACAACCTTATCAGGCAATGCTTTACGGCCAAGCTTAATTGAATAAATAGCACGAGGATGTACCAAACGGTTGAGTTCACGCACGCCTTGCAGGTAGAGTAAAAACACGCGCACCACTTTCATACCGCCCCCGGTAGAGCCCGCACAGCCGCCTATAAAGCTCGAAAATATTAATAAAATAGGTAAAAACAGTGGCCACGTCGAAAAGTTATCAGTAGCAAAACCGGCCGTTGTACTCATTGATACCGCTTGAAATAATGCTTGGTCGAGCGTTTCATCACCATTAGCGTAAATCTCATTTGAGGACAAAACCGCAAAACAAATAACCACCAGCGCTAATTGAATACATAAAAACACTTTAAACTCAGGGTCACGAATGTAGACCTGCACGTTCCGGCTTGCCACAGCAGCGTAGTGTAAAGAGAAGTTAATAGCTGCGATGATTAAAAAGAAGACACAAATAAAGTTAATAACCGGGCTATCAAAGTGACCCATAGAAGCATCATAAGTCGAAAACCCGCCAATCGCGACGGTAGAAAACGCATGACAAATTGCATCAAACCAGTCCATACCTGCCGCCCAATACGCCAACATACAGGTAATGGTTAACGACACATAAATATACCAAAGGTGCTTTGCGGTATCGGCTATGCGAGGGGTCATTTTTGAATCTTTTACTGGGCCGGGGATTTCAGCACGGTACAACTGCATTCCACCAACACCTAGCATGGGCAGTATTGCAACAGCTAATACGATGATCCCCATACCGCCAAACCACTGTAATTGCTGGCGGTAAAACAGTACCGACTTAGGTAAATACTCAATCCCAGTCAAAACTGTAGCCCCCGTGGTTGTTAAACCCGAAAAGGCTTCAAACACAGCATCAGCAAGGGATAAATTAGGTTCTTGTAAAAAGATAAGAGGCAAGGATGCGAATGCCCCCAGTACCAACCAAAACAAAACCACAATTAAAAAGCCTTCGCGTGCTTTCAAATCCCCGTTTTCATGTCGGTTTGGGTAATACGCTATTAAACCAATAATAATACTGAAAATAAACGCCAAAACAAAAGGGACACCGCCACCATCTTTATAAATTAAAGACACCACAGCAGGTGGCACCATGGTAATACTAAACAGCGCAACAAGTTGGCCAAGAATTTTTATGATGGTACGAAATTGCATTTAGCTAATCGCTTTTATTATTAGTAAATTCAGGCTCAACTGCATTAACCTGGTTAAATAGAATGAATATGCATTATATGCAACTTGTGTAGGTTATTACTCTTTAATAGTTAACTCAACTGCGCCGTGACTTAAATCAAAAATATCTTTAATTGCTTGCTGTGCTTGGCGGCTATCAATGGTGATCACCCAGTTAATATTAGCAGTAAATTGCTTTTCAATGTTAAGCACTTGGTAGTGTGTTTTAAGTAGCTGCTCAATTGCGCCCTGCATACTGTATTCGCTGCTGCCCAGTAGCTCAACGCTTGGCACTTTAAGTACGGTGTTTAATTTTGCTAATGCATTATTTAACGATCCGCCATATGCTCGCACTAAACCGCCAGTTCCAAGTTTAATCCCTCCAAAATAACGAGTTACCACGGCTGTAACTTCACCTAGCCCTGATCCCACAAGCACATTTAACATTGGTTTACCGGCCGTACCATTTGGCTCACCATCGTCTGAAAAACCATACACATGGCTTCCACCGGGGTTACCTGCCACATGGGCCCAACAATTATGCCGAGCATCGCTGTACTTATCTTCAATACTTTTAATAAACGCTTTAGCTGCGACTAAATCTGGGGTGTGTGCAATATGCACAATAAAGGTGCTTTTTTTTATTTCTTCTTGATGAAACACACCCTCGGCTGGGTATTTATATTCTGACATATTTTACTTAACCAAAAAAATGGGGCCATCAGGCCCCTTCTATCGCAAACTGCTCACTTAATCTAAGTGTAAGTCACGCGTCATATTTTCTAAACTATCTTCGTGCACAATAATGTTATCTTCAATACGAATACCACCATAAGGTTTAAATTCTTCAACCTTATTCCAATTAATGTATTGCTTGTTATCCGTTTGTGCTAAATCACCTAACAACGAATCAATAAAATATAAACCTGGTTCGATAGTAAATACCTGGTTTTTCTCTATCATACGGGTACAACGTAAAAATGGGTGCCCGTCTGGTGATGCTTGATGAGTACCTTTGTCGTCACTCATAAAACCGCCTACATCATGCACTTGTAAACCAAGGTGATGCCCTAAACCATGTGGGAAGAAAGTAGACGTGATTTTACGCTCAACTATATCTGCAGCCGGTAAGTTAACTATATTAAAGTCGCTAAGAATTTGCGCTATACGGTTATGGCACTCAACGTGTAAATCACCGTATAACATGCCCGGTTTTAAACCTTTACCTAACTCAATCTGTATTGCAGTCATTGCTGTAACTAACTCAGCAAATTCACCCTGCTTTTTAAAGTCATAAGTGCGCGTGATATCTGCAGCATAACCGTTAAAGTTTGCGCCAGCATCAATTAAAAATGAGTTATGTGTTTGCGGTGCATTTGGCTCAAAATGGGTGTAATGCAAAATAGCGCAGTTTTCGTTAAGCGCCACTATATTACCGTATGGCATTTCATTTTCGCTTTGGCGTGTTGCCATTAGGTAAGCGTGCTGAATATCAAACTCACTGCCACCGTTAAAAAAAGTGTCGCGCGCAGCTTTGTGGCCGTCAACGGCTATGCGGTTAGCATTACGTAAACATTCGAGTTCATATTGTGTTTTGTAAGCACGGTTAAAGTGTAAATAGTTAAGCACGGGCTCTGGGTTCATGATGCTAAAACCAAGTGCTTGAGCTACTTCTATGTATTCACCCATATACGCGTATTTTGCTTTATCATAAGGGAGCAGCTTTTCAACCTGATCGGGCTGTAACAATAACTCTATATCAAAATACTCAGCCCAAAAATCACGTGGCTCGTCGGGTACTTTATGCCAAAAGTCAACAGGACGATAAAAAATAAGCTTAGGTTTATCGCTACCATTAACAACAATCCAGCAATGCGGGTTATCAATAACAGGTAACCAGGCTTTAAAGTGAGGATTAACTTTAAACGGGTAATACATGTCGTCTAAAAATTGGCGCTTTGCTTGGCCAGAGTGAATAACTAATCCTTCTAACCCTTCGCTTTCGCAAATTGTACGAGTACGCTGCTGCAGTGTTGCAATATGTTCTGCGTATAAAACGGCTAATTTATCCATTGTTAATCCATCTGTTAAATTTAACGTGTGCTGAGTCTACCACTTATAGCTATTACGCTCAAAAAAGGGGGATGGCTCACTGTAAGCACTATCCCCCTAATTTAAACTTATGTTTACTACCCGCCTATTTTCATTTCCAGTATAGGAGCCAATATATTACCCTCTCGGCCCATGCGAGTATGGTATACCTGCCTATAAGCAAATACATTTTTTACGTAATCGCGTGTTTCACGGTATGGAATAAGCTCTATCCATAACTCTGCAGGCATTGCATCATCAGGCACCCAGCGTTTTATACGATGGTAGCCTGCATTATAAGATGCCGTAGCTAATATTTCGTTACCGTGATTTTTCTTTTTCAAATAACGTAGATAACTAGTTCCTAGCCTAATATTTGTTTTAGGTTGATATAACCGACTATTAGACACGCTACCTTTATTTACATATTTAGCAGTACTTGGCAGCAATTGCATTAAACCTCGAGCATTAGCACTTGATCGCGCGTCAGGTGCAAATGAGCTTTCTCGCCTTGCTATAGCTATACTCCACGCCACATCTATTTTATTGCGCTTACTGTAGCGTTCAAATATGTCTTGAAAAGCAAACGGAAAACGCTGCTCAACGTTATCCCACGCTTTTATTTTAGCCAGTGTGAATATAGTGCTGTCGTGCCACCCCAAATCGGTAGATAAAACGGAGGCTGCAAGTTTTTCTTCTTCATTTGAAGTATTTGTTAAGTAATTCCACTCACGTCTCGCGGAAGTAACACGCTCTAGTTCGTATAATGCTTTTGAACGTTTAAAACCGGGAGCATTACTTACTTTATTGATTAGTTGCTCACTGACCACTTTAGGTTGATTATTTAAATCAACCGATAACCCTAAACGAGCAGCAGCTAAAAAGCCGTAGTAATCTCGGTTAGTTGCAATACTTTGCCACATTTCTTTAGCTTTTTGCTCATCGCCGCGTTCTGCGTAACTATATGCAAGCCAATACTGTTGACCCAAGCTAAGGTTTTCTTTACCAGTAAAAAACGCAGCAATGCCTGCCCAATCCTGAGTTTTTAGCATATTACCAAGCTGCCATTGCATTAATTTGTTGTCTTGGCGCTCTTTTGGCACTTTGTTTAACCAAAAACTGGCTTGTTTATGCCCGCTAGAAGCGAGTGATAAAGCAAAGGTGTAGTATAAATCTGCCTTTTCTTCATCGCTGTAGTTAAACATACGCTCTATTTTTTCCCATGCGCGAAGTGCAAGTTCTTTATCTCGCCAAATTAGACGCTTAACACCATAAAGTGCAATTTCCCCCTCTTTGCGCGATTTATTTTTATAGCGGTATAACCCCGCCGCGGCACTCGGGTCGCGTCGTACTTTTAAATATAAGTCAGCAAGGTAACGCTCATTTTTTGGTAAAAGTGTTTTTAAATAAGGAAGTAAACTTTGTGTACCGCCTTGCGCGGCAAGCGTTATTCGCTGCCATACAGTATCGGCATTCATATAGCCTTTTTTACGCCAATACGAAAATAACGAGTCACACTCTTTAGGTTGTGACTTACCCACCGTCCATAAATCGGTCACCTGATTTAAAATGGCCTTTTCTGGGGCACCTAAGTCCAGCTGATACCCTAAATAAGTGCAAGTGTACTCAACATTACTCGTGTCGCGGTAATTACGAATATACGCCGCTTTTCTATTATTTTTTTCAAGATACTCCAGCCACACTTTACGAACAGGCCATTCAAGTGGCGTATGCTGATATATATTTAGATAGCTTTCTATCTCTGCCTGATATTTTATGCTCGGGTTTCGTTGCCAGTATGTTTTTTCTACATACGGTTTTAGTGGGTGATTTAGGTTATTAACTACATTTTTGAACTCACGGTAACTTGCGTTGCGTACTTTTTTTTCAGCATCTAAAAATGCGTCGTTATCGATGCTAGCCTCGGCAGAATAAAGAGGAAAAATAAAAGCAGCTGCCGCAAAACTAAATAATTGTTTTTTCATAATGTCCTTTAATAAAAAATTAAAGTAGTGAATAAAAGCTTTTTCACCACCTTAGCACCAAACCAGCTATATTTTAACCAGTCGTTTGTAACCGAGTTAAATTTTTCGTTGCATTTTCTATTCAAAGCAAGCACACTGATTGAAATGCAAACTCATCGTACCAGTCTTAGTTCGTCAACTAGGGAGAATAAAATGTTATATAAAAGCGATTCCTTTGAAGTTAGCTTCCTAAAGGAAAACATCGCCGAGTTTAAGTTTTGTGTTGCAGGTTCTGTAAACACATTATCTCAAAAAACTCTTTCAGATTGTGCTGCAGCATTAAAAGAATTAGCTGCTAATTCTGATATCAAAGGCATGGTTTTTACCAGTGATAAAGACCACTTTATTATCGGCGCCGACATCTTCGAATTTTTACCTACATTTACTAAACCTGAAGAAGACTTAGTAGTGTGGATCAAAAACGCAACTGACGTTTTTGATGCAATTGAAGATCTTCCATTCCCAACTCTAAGCGTTGTAAACGGTTTAGCACTTGGCGGCGGATGTGAGTGGGCACTTGCTACCGATTATCGTGTTGCAAGCGAAAGCGCTAAAATGGGCCTACCAGAAGTTAAACTTGGCATAATGCCTGGTTTTGGTGGCACAGTGCGCTTACCACGTATCATTGGTGCAGATAACGCAATGATGTGGATCACTTCAGGCGCTGAAAACCGCGCAGCTGATGCCCTTAAAGTAGGTGCGTTTGACGCGGTAGTTAGTGCTGACAAACTTTTAGAGTCAAGTGTAGCAACACTTGAATTAGCGATTGCAGGCAAGTTAGATTGGCAAGCAAAACGCAACGCAAAACTACAGCCACTTAAATTAAACCGTGTTGAACAAGGCATGAGCTTTGCTATGGCAGAAGGTATGGTAATGGGTAAAACCAAAGGCCACTATCCTGCTCCGGTTATGGCAGTACGTACTATTAAAGCAGCGGCAAACTGTACTCGCGATGAAGCAATGGCAATCGAAAATGCTAACTTTGCAAAACTTGCGCGTACTAACGAAGCTGCAGCACAAACGGGCATTTTCTTAAATGACCAATTCATCAAAGGTAAAGCACGTAAACTTGCTAAGCACAGCGATGTAGAAATTAAACAAGCTGCAGTATTGGGCGCGGGTATTATGGGCGGCGGTATTGCATATCAGTCAGCTTATAAAGGCACACCTATCATAATGAAAGACATCCAACAGGATGCGCTTGATTTAGGTATGGGTGAAGCGTCTAAATTATTAGGTGCAAAAGTTAAGCGTGGCCACATGCCAATGGAAAAAATGTTGGCAACACTCAGTAAAATTAAACCTACACTTAACGATTCAGACCTACAAGACGCCAACATTATTGTTGAAGCCGTTGTAGAAAACCCTAAAGTTAAGCAAGCAGTATTAGCAGACCTTGAAAAGAACATGCCAGAAGGTACTGTACTTACATCAAACACGTCAACTATCTGCATTGATTTACTTGCTGAAGCACTTGATAAGCCAGAAAACTTCTGTGGTATGCACTTCTTTAACCCAGTGCCAAAAATGCCATTAGTAGAAATTATTCGTGGTGCAAAAACGTCAGACAAAACCATTAACGCAGTTGTTGATTATGCCCTTAAACTTGGCAAGTCTCCTATCGTTGTTAACGATTGCCCAGGCTTTTTTGTAAACCGTGTTTTATTCCCTTACTTTGCAGGCTTTAGCAAGCTAGTTGTTGAAGGCGCTAACTTTGCAAAAGTAGATAAAGTAATGGAAAACGTATTTGGTTGGCCTATGGGTCCGGCTTACCTACTAGATGTTGTAGGTATTGATACGGCTTATCATTGTACTGGCGTAATGGCTGACGGTTTCCCTGAGCGCATGGCGCGTGCAGAAAAAGACCCAGTGACTGTTTTCGCAAATGAAAAACGTTTTGGTCAAAAGAACAAAGCAGGCTTCTACAAGTACGAAACAGACCGTCGTGGTCGTCTTAAAAAATCAAGCGATGCAACAGCAGTTGAGCTACTAGCGCCAATTACTGATGCACCGAAAGAATTTGATAAACAAGAAATCATTGACCGTTGTATGATTCCAATGATCAACGAAGTTCTTCTTTGTTTACAAGAAGGCATTGTTGCTTCTCCACAAGAAGCTGATATGGCCCTTGTGTACGGTGTTGGTTTCCCTCCATTTAGAGGCGGTGCGTTCCGTTACTTAGATCAAACTGGTTTAGCTAACTTTGTTGCAGCAGCAGACAAATACGCTCACCTAGGTGCGATTTACCAAGTATCAGAGCAAACTCGCAAATGGGCTGAAGAAGGCCGTGTTTTCTATAAGGTGGAAGGTTAATATCATGAATAATCCAGTAATTGTAGATTGTATCCGCACACCAATGGGTCGCTCAAAAGGCGGCGTATTTAAAAACAAGCGTGCGGAAGATTTAAGCGCTCATTTAATGAAGGGCTTACTAGAACGCAACCCAGCGGTTGATCCTGCATCAATCGACGACATTTATTGGGGTTGTGTACAGCAAACATTAGAGCAAGGCTTTAACGTTGCACGTAACGCATCGCTACTTGCGGGTATTCCACACTCAGTACCAGCAACGACCGTTAACCGTTTATGTGGCTCGTCAATGCAAGCATTGCACGACGCTGCGCGCGCTATTATGACTGGCGCTGGCGATACTTACCTAATTGGTGGTGTTGAGCACATGGGTCACGTTCCTATGACTCACGGTAACGACTTTCACCCAGGCCTAGCAACGTCAATTGCGCAAGCTTCAGGCTCTATGGGTTTAACAGCAGAATACCTTGCAACTATTCACGGCATTAGCCGTCAGCAGCAAGATGAATTTGCATACCGTTCGCATCAACGTGCACATGCTGCAACAGTTGAAGGACGTTTCCGCCGCGAAATTTTAGCAATGGAAGGTCATGCAGCAGATGGCTCTTTAATTTTAGTTGAAGACGATGAAGTAATTCGTCCTGAAACAACGGTTGAAGGTTTATCTCAGCTTCGCCCAGTATTTAACCCAGCATCGGGTTCTGTTACAGCGGGTACATCTTCTGCACTTTCTGATGGCGCATCAGCGATGTTAGTAATGAGCGAAGAAAAAGCTAAAGAGTTAGGCTTACCAATTCGTGCGCGCATTAAAGCAATGGCAGTTGCCGGTTGCGATCCATCAATCATGGGTTACGGCCCAGTACCAGCAAGTAAAAAAGCACTTGCACAAGCGGGTATCACAATTGATGACATTGATGTAGCTGAGCTTAACGAAGCCTTCGCAGCGCAATCACTGCCAGTACTTAAAGACTTAGGTTTAGCTGATGTGGTTGACGAAAAAGTTAACTTGAATGGCGGCGCTATCGCTCTGGGCCACCCTCTAGGTTGTTCTGGTTCGCGTATCAGCACCTCGCTAATTCACTTAATGGAAGATAAAAATGCTAAATATGGTTTAGCGACTATGTGTATTGGTTTAGGCCAAGGCATCGCAACTGTATTTGAGCGTGTTCAAGACTAATACTCTTAACATGTAAACCATCTTGGTGAGTAAAAAGGCGCACTGACGAAAGTTAGTTCGCCTTTTTTATTTGCCAAATTTAAGGTACTTTACTAAAGCGATTTAGATTAGTGATGTTGTTGTGATCGGGTTTATAATTTAATGTTTATGTGTATAAACTTAAATGAAAACTGATCCAGATCTAAGTAATTTAGTTAAAGTATACTTAAAATTACGCTAAACTTTGGCGCAACAAAAAAGTCTGACTACTCATTAAAATCACATATTTGAATCACTATTAACAGGCATACGTACTATGAATTTTGATAATCCCGATCACCAATTAGATGCAATAGGTCTTCGCTGTCCAGAACCTGTAATGATGGTACGTGCTGCTATTCGAAAAATGAACGAGGGTGAAACACTGTTAATAACCGCCGATGACCCATCAACCACCCGTGATATTCCAAGCTTTTGTGTATTTATGGATCACACGCTGGTCGCTAAAGACGCGAATGAAGCACCGTATAGGTATGTGGTGAAAAAAGGGTTGTAAAGCTCTCAGTTCTCAGTTCTCAGTTCTCAGTTCTCAGTTCTCAGTTTCAAAATAGAAACCGTGCTCGTTAAATCAAGTACGGTTTTTTACTTCTCTTTACGCTAAAAACTGCAACTATAAACATTCTGCTATTTCTTCGTTATAGTCACTTTTGGTTCGTCGTAGTCACTGAAATCAATGCTGACTATATACGCGCCTTTTATCGCAGGTGTATAACTAAAGTAATTATAAATAGTATTACAGTCTGCGCTTGCTGCTTGGCCTAGCGTTAAACTTTGACCTTGTGGATATGAGTCGCTATAACCACAGTTAAAGCCTTCACTAAAATCGGCATCGGCTATTTTAAATTCGTACACTTTACCTGGTGTGCTAAATTTTACCTGTGCTTGATAAAGTGCTGGGCCCACTAAATTAAACTGATATTGAGGCTCTGCATCCCATAAAGTAAAATCGCCTCGCAGGTACATGGTGCGGTCGAGTTCTTTTTGTGGCAATACATCGTTAATTGATATTTGGCTTGAACATGCGCTGAGTAACCCAACAATAGCGAGTGGTATTATTTTTTTTATTGAAATCATCAATTTTAATCCTATTCATTATACATATTAAAAAAATGCCTATTTTGCTAATAGGTATTAAAACTAAAAAGCCAGCGTTATGCTGGCTTTTTAAATTGCTATTGGCTGTTATTTTTGTAAAACAGATATATCTGCAATATCCAAAAATAAACCACTTAACTGACTTAATAGCGCAAGGCGATTTTGCTTAACATCTTCATCGTCAGCCATAACCATTACGTTGTCAAAAAAGTTATCAACACTTTCACGAATGCCTGCCAATTGGCTAAGCGCCTCTTGGTAGTTTCCATCAGCATAAAGTGGTGCCAGCTCAGTCGCAAATTTTGCCACTTGTGAAGCAAGTGCTTTTTCTGCATCGTCGCTTAATAAGCTCTCATCAACGTTACCTTGGCTTGTGATATCGTTTTTAGCCAGAATATTACCTACACGCTTATTAGCTGCTGCAAGCGCTTCTGCGGCGTCTAAAGTGCGAAAGTGGCTTACCGCTTTAACACGGCGGTCAAAATCAACAGGTTTAGTTGGACGACGCGCAAGCACAGCTTGAATTACATCAACTTCAATGCCTTCATCTTGATACCATGCGCGGAAGCGCCCTAGCATAAACTCAAACACATCTGTTGATACATTTAGATTAGTTAGCTTATCGCCAAACAATGTTTGTGCTTTTGCTACTAGGTCTAAAATATCAAGCGGTAACCCTTTTTCGACCATGATACGCAATGCACCAATAGCAGCACGACGAAGTGCAAATGGGTCTTTATCACCTTTTGGTGCTTGGCCTATACCAAAAATACCCACCAGCGTATCAAACTTATCAGCAATGGCTACTGCACAACTAATTAGGTTTGTAGGTAAGTTATCACCTGCAAAGCGTGGCATGTATTGCTCATTTTGCGCTATGGCTACATCTTCTGCTTCACCGTCAAAACGAGCGTAATGCATTCCCATTACACCTTGTACGTCGGTAAATTCCATTACCATTTCGGTCATTAAGTCTGTTTTACTTAATAGGCCTGCACGTTTTGCAAGGTCTTTATCTGCGCCTAATTGCTCTGCAATGTATCCGGCAAGTTCGCTAATACGTACAGACTTATCTTTAAGCGTACCTAACTGCTTTTGGAATAAAACGGTATCTAGCGACTCTAAACGGCTTTCTAATGTTTTCTTTTTGTCGGTTTCAAAAAAGAACTGCGCATCGGCTAAACGTGGACGCACTACTTTTTCGTTACCTGAAATTACCACGCTTGGATCTTTACTTTCGATGTTAGATACAAACAAAAACTTATTTAAAAGTTTGCCGTTTTGATCTAATAACGGGAAGTATTTTTGATCGTCTTTCATGGTGTAAATTAGCGCTTCGGCAGGTACATCTAAAAATGCTTCTTCAAATGTTGCCGTTAACGTTACTGGCCACTCTACAAGTGATGTTACTTCTTCAAGTAAGTCTTCATCCATTGCAACAACCGCATTCACTGCGTTTGCAGCGTCTTCTATTTGTGCACGAATTTGCGCTTTACGTTGTTCGTAGTCAGCAATAACGTAAGCAGATTTAAGTACATCAAAAATCTCATCAGCATGGCTGATGCTAATTTTTTCTGGGTGATGAAAACGGTGACCTTGCAGTTGGTTACTTACTTGCTTACCCAGTATTTCACCTTCGAGTAACTCGCTACCAAATAAAATAGTGACGGTATGAACTGGGCGAATAAATTGTGTTTTATTTGCCCCCCAGCGCATAGGCTTTGGAATTGGTAATTTACTTAACGCTTTAGCGATAGCATCTGTCATTAGCGTTTTTGTTTCTTGCCCTGCTACTTTAGCAATATGCAGTAACCATGCGCCTTTATCGGTTTCAAGTGTTTGTGCTTCACTTACGTCAATACCACAACCACGTGCCCAACCCATCGCGGCTTTAGTTGGGTTACCTTCGCTGTCGAACGCTGCTTTTGTTGCAGGGCCGCGTTTTTCAACTTCTTTGTCTTGTTGTTTAGCTTCAAGCGCTTTTACTTGCAAGCCCAAACGACGAGGTGAAGCATACCAGCTTACGCCTTGGTGCGCTAACTCTAGTGTTTCTAACTCTTGTGTTAAGTTTGCAGCAAATGCTTCGGCAAGTTTACGCAACGACTTTGGTGGCAATTCTTCAGTGCCAATTTCTACTAATAAATTTTGTGCTGACATGCTTACTTATCCTTACACAGCGGGAAACCAAGCGCTTCACGTGCATCGTAATAACTTTGTGCACATGCTTTTGATAACGCGCGGACACGTAAAATATAACGCTGACGTTCTGTTACCGATATAGCATGACGCGCGTCTAATAGGTTAAATGCATGCGATGCTTTCATTACTTGCTCGTAAGCAGGAAGGGGTAAGTTCGCTTCAATTAACTTTTGGCTCTCGGCTTCACACTTATCAAACTGTGCAAACAAATCTTCTACGTTTGCATGTTCAAAGTTGTAAGTAGACTGCTCTACTTCATTTTGATGAAATACATCGCCGTAGGTTACGCGTCCTAATGGACCGTCTGCCCATACTAGGTCGTAAATACTATCTACGCCTTGAATATACATTGCTAAACGTTCAAGGCCATAAGTAATCTCGCCAGTTACTGGTGAGCACTCTAAACCCCCTACTTGTTGGAAGTAGGTAAACTGCGTTACCTCCATACCATTTAACCAAATTTCCCAACCTAGGCCCCACGCACCTAATGTAGGTGATTCCCAGTTATCTTCTACAAAGCGTACTTCGTGAGTAAGGGTATCAATACCCATTGCTTCTAGTGAGCCTAAGTAAAGCTCTTGAATGTTATCTGGTGATGGCTTTAGCACTACCTGAAATTGGTAGTAATGTTGTAAGCGATTTGGATTTTCACCATAGCGACCATCCGTAGGACGACGACACGGTTGAACGTATGCGCTCGACATTGGCTCTGGGCCAATAGACTTTAAAAATGTTTGCGGGTGGAATGTCCCTGCGCCCACTTCCATATCAAGTGGTTGAATAATGACACAGCCTTGCTGCGCCCAATAATCCTGTAAAGCCAGGATCAAACCTTGGAAGGTTTTTACGTCGTATTTTTGCATATTTGGCTTTTTACTATCTAAGAAGTAGCGTGAAAATTACCCTTAGTATACCGTGTGTACACTCAGGTTTTAAGCAGTTTGTTTATTTGTAGAAAATAAAAAAGGAGCCATTAGGCTCCTTTTTATTATCTAAATATGTTTTTACACGTCTAAGTTAACTACGCGAAGCGCGTTAGTTTCAATAAAGTCACGACGTGGCTCTACCTGATCACCCATAAGCGTAGCAAATAACTGATCCGCGCCTACAGCATCTTCAATGGTTACTTGTAACATACGGCGTGCACCTGGATCCATGGTTGTTTCCCACAGTTGATCAGGATTCATCTCACCCAATCCTTTGTAGCGTTGAATATAGATCCCACGCTTAGATTCAGTGATCAACCATTCCAAAGCATCCACAAAGTTATCAACAGGTTTTGTTTTCTCACCACGTTGAATATAGGCACCTTCTGTAATGATGTTTGCAATGTTAACACCAGTCACAGCAATACGTTGGTAATCACGCGATGTAATGAAGTCGTAGCTTAGTACATGAGACTTATCTACACCGTGTTGACGAATATTCACAACTGGGTAGTACAAGTTACGCTCTGCATCATACTCAGTTGCAGCGTTGAAAATAGTTGCATCTTCGTCACGGTCTACTAGGTCATCAACAAGCTCTTTTGTCCACGCAATTACTTTAGCTTCGTCTTCAAGGTCTTCTTTTGTTAATTCGCTTTGGTAGATCAAACGTTCCATTACCGTATTAGGGTATTTACGTTTTAAACGCTCGATTACTTTAACTGTGTTTTGATAATCGTGAACTATTTCCTCTAACGCTTCACCTTCAAGTGCTGATGCATCGGCACTTGTGTATAGCGCTGCGTTATTTAGTGCAAGCGATGTTAAGTAGTCAACAAGTGCAGGATCGTCTTTTATGTAGCGTTCTTGCTTACCTTTTTTCACTTTATAAAGTGGTGGTTGAGCAATATAAATATAACCGCGCTCTACAATTTCTGGCATTTGACGATAAAAGAACGTAAGCAACAAGGTACGAATGTGAGAACCATCCACGTCCGCATCGGTCATTATAATGATACGGTGGTAACGTAGTTTTTCAGGGTTATATTCATCACGGCCAATACCACAGCCTAACGCAGTGATTAGCGTTGCCACTTCTTGTGAAGACAGCATTTTATCAAAACGTGCTTTTTCAACGTTTAGAATTTTACCTTTAAGCGGAAGAATCGCTTGATTCTTACGGTTACGACCCTGCTTGGCTGAACCGCCAGCAGAGTCCCCTTCCACTATGTAAAGTTCTGATTGCGCAGGATCTTTTTCCTGACAATCTGCTAATTTACCCGGTAAACCGGCAAGGTCCATAGCGCCTTTACGACGTGTCATTTCACGTGCTTTACGTGCAGCTTCACGCGCACGTGATGCATCAATAATTTTCCCAACAACAATCTTAGCATCTACTGGGTTTTCTAATAAAAACTCAGTGAATTTTTCAGCCATTGCTTGTTCTACCGCAGACTTAACTTCGCTAGATACTAGCTTGTCTTTTGTTTGCGATGAAAACTTAGGATCTGGAACTTTAACACTGATAACTGCAGTCAAACCTTCACGCGCATCGTCACCGGTTGCGTTACTCGTTGTTTTTGCTTTCTTGTTAAAGCCTTCTTTTTCCATAAAGTTATTAAGTGTACGTGTTAGCGCAGATCTAAAGCCAGCTAAGTGAGTACCACCATCACGTTGTGGAATGTTATTTGTGAAACAGTAAATGTTTTCTTGGTATGCGTCATTCCATTGCATTGATACTTCAACGCTAATTCCGTCTTCAACACGCTCATGTGTAAAGTGGAATACACCTTTATGAATAGGTGTTTTATTGCGGTTAATGTATTCAACAAATGCCTGAATACCACCTTCGTATTTAAAGTGATCGCTTTTATTTTCTTCACGCTCATCATTTAAAATGATGCTAACACCGGAATTCAGGAACGACAGTTCACGTAGGCGTTTTGCTAAAATATCGTAATGAAAATCTAAATTAGTGAATGTTTCTGCACTAGGCCAAAAGCGTAGTTCTGTCCCCGTAGTTTCAGAGTCACCAATGACAGCGAGTGGTGCATCTGGCACACCCATAGTGTAAAACTGCTCATGAAGTTTGCCTTCGCGACGCACGGTTAGTTTTAATTTTTCTGAAAGTGCGTTTACAACCGAAACACCTACACCATGCAAGCCACCTGATACTTTATAAGAGTTATCATCAAACTTACCACCAGCGTGAAGTACCGTCATGATTACTTCGGCAGCCGAAACGCCTTCTTCTTCATGGATAGACACTGGGATACCACGGCCGTTATCTCTAACCGAAACAGAGCCATCTAAGTGAATCGTTACAAAAATATCATCACAATGACCGGCTAAGGCTTCGTCTATTGAGTTATCAACGACCTCAAACACCATGTGGTGTAAGCCTGTGCCATCATCGGTGTCCCCTATATACATTCCAGGACGCTTTCTTACTGCGTCTAATCCTTTAAGTACTTTAATACTCGACGAGTCATAATTCTCAGACATGGTTAATCCCACTTATCTTGTTATTAGGTTGCCATGTTTCACGTGGAACATTTGTAGTTCTCGTTGCATGGGTTCCACCACAGCAGAAATACTCTCAGATAAAATTGAAGAGATAAATATTTGAGAACGACAGTAAGACAATAATTGTCCAACTTTCTCTTTTGTATCTTCGCCTAACTCTGAGGGTAAATCATCTATTAGCAATATAGATTGCTTATCGGTCTCTGACTCAATTAAGCTATTTTGCGTTACTTTTAACGCATACAATAATAACTTTAACTGCCCGCGTGAGAACGTATTCTCTACACTGTTGCCAGCGACACTAAAACTAAAGTCAGCCTTATGAGGGCCTTTACTTGTAAATCCTTGGCGAGAATCTCGCTCAAAGTTTTGTTCTAATGCATCGTTAAGAGATTCATTCTCTTTCCAGCCTGCATTAAAGGTAATTTCTAAATCGCGTATAAGCGTTAATTCTGCACACATTTTACCAAAAAACTGCTGCTTAAACCTACTTATATACGCCATTCTCAATTTATTTATTTCTTCAGCCAGTCTAACAAATTCTTTGTCCCAAAACTTAATTTGGTCAAAATAATTCTTAGGCTTAGACTTTAACAATGCATTGCGTTGTTTTAATACTTTATTAAAGGATTGCCACAGGTAAAAGAACTCATGTTCCACGTGGAACAATCCTAAATCTAAAAACTTTCTGCGCTCTTTTGGACCACCAAAAAACAAAGAGTAGCTTTCAGGCGTAATTATTTGAACAGGCATAAGTTGTGCAAGTTCAGATATTTTCCGGCTCGCTTTGCCTTGAATCTTTAAATTTGTTTCACCTAACCGCGTTTTACTAATACCAATAGGAATTGATAAATCATGAACCGTTTTTCGGCCATGAATTACAAACTGGTCCTGTTGGTGTGCAATTATGCTTTTATGTTTTGGTGTTCGAAAAGACTTGCCGTGAGAAAGGTAATAAATAGCTTCTAAAAGACTGGTTTTCCCGCTGCCATTTTCACCATATATAATATTAACGCCATTAACAGGTTCTAGCGTCAGCGCCTCAATATTACGAAAATATTTGAGGCTCAAATGACTTAAGCTCATTATATGTTTATGATCTTATAAACGCATAGGCATAACAACATACATAGCTTCATCATCACCAGCGCCTTCTATTAAAGCACTGCTGTTTGAATCTGCTAACGTAAACTGTACATCTTCGGTTTTTAATGTGTTTAATACATCTAAAACATACGAAACATTAAAACCAATTTCTAATTCATCACCTTGGTAATTTACTTCAACAACCTCTTCAGCTTGCTCTTGCTCTGGATTGTTAGCAGTAATTTTTAATAAACCATTTGATAAATTTAAGCGTACACCACGAAACTTTTCGTTCGACAAGATAGATACACGCTGAAACGCATTTCGCAACCATTCACGGTTCGCAATAATTGTTTTATCACCGCCACGTGGAAGTACACGTCGGTAATCAGGAAAACGCCCATCAACAAGTTTACTTGTAAATGTAAACTCAATATCAATAATACGAATGTGGTTAGCACCAAATTGGATAGTTACTAGCTCATCGTCGGCAACCATAAGGCGCATAATTTCTTGTACACCTTTGCGCGGTATAATTAATTGGCGCTGGGTATTTAATGATTGAGTAAGTTTTTTCTGTGCAATAGCCAAACGGTGCCCATCGGTAGCCACCGTTTTAATATCACTGTTATCAACTTCAAACGACATACCATTTAAGTAATAACGTACATCTTGGTTTGCCATTGAAAAGTGTGTGCTTTCAAGTAATTTACGAAGCTCTAAACGTGTTAGTTGAAATTCAACTTCACCGTCCCATTCTTCTAAATTGGGAAAATCAGCAGCGGATAATGTCGTTAATGAAAAACGACTTTTACCACTGGTTAATAACAGCTGGTGATCTTGTAAGCTTAAAGTAATGTCTGAACCTTCAGGTAAGCTTTTACAAATATCGAGTAATTTTTTAGCGGGTAAAGTCAATTTTGTGTCGGCAATATCATCACCTACAAAAACACCAGACACTAATTCAATTTCAAGGTCGGTCCCTGTCATCGAAAGCTGTCCGTTTTCTACTACTAACAAAACGTTAGATAAAATTGGTAACGTATGCTTTCGCTCAATTGCGCCCGATACTTGTACCAATGGCTTTAAAAATTGTTGTCTTGATATTGTTATTTGCATAATAAAGTCAGCCCTAAGATGACAATGTTCTTATTAAATTTTGATAATCTTCTTTGATTTCGTGGCTTTCATCACGTAGTGATTTTATTTTACGGCACGCATGTAAAACAGTTGTATGGTCTCGCCCGCCAAAAGCATCCCCAATCTCAGGTAAGCTGTGATTAGTAAGTTCCTTAGACAACGCCATAGCAACCTGACGAGGTCTTGCTATAGAGCGGCTTCGGCGTTTAGAAAGTAAATCTGACACACGAATTCGATAATACTCAGCCACTGTACGCTGTATATTATCAATTGTGACAAGCTTATCTTGCAGTGCCAGTAAATCACGCAGTGCTTCTTTTACAAAGTCGATAGAGATAGGACGCCCTGTAAAGTTTGCATTTGCAATTACACGATTAAGTGCCCCTTCAAGCTCTCGCACGTTTGAACGTAATTTTTTTGCAATGAAGAAAGCCACTTCGTGCGGTAAATTAATTTTACTTTGCTGGGCTTTTTTCATCAAAATAGCAACGCGAGTTTCAAGTTCTGGTGGCTCTATAGCAATTGTTAATCCCCAACCAAAACGAGACTTAAGTCTGTCTTCAACCCCTTCAATTTCCTTAGGGTAACGATCGGAAGTTAAAATAATTTGTTGGTTGCCTTCAAGTAAGGCATTAAAGGTATGAAAAAATTCTTCTTGAGAACGCTCTTTGTTTGCAAAGAATTGAATGTCATCAATCATTAATGCATCAACACTACGGTAATAACGTTTAAATTCTTCTATTGCGTTATTTTGTAGCGCTTTAACCATGTCTTGCACAAAACGTTCAGAATGCATATAAACAATTTTTGCATCAGGCTTATTAGCCATAATGCCATTGCCTACAGCATGGAGTAAGTGCGTTTTACCTAAACCTGTTCCACCGTATATAAATACAGGGTTAAATGCAGAGCCAGGATTATCGGCCACTTGAGTTGCAGCCGCTTTTGCTAGCTGGTTAGATTTACCCTCAACAAAACTATCAAAGGTATAGTTTTCTTTAATATTAGATTTATAACCCGATTTAGGTGCTGGCTCAACAACCGGCTTTTGCTCTCGCGGTTGTTGCTTTGCTGATGCTTGCGTATTAGGTGCAGATTGCGTTTCTATAACAGGTGCAATCTGTGTATTTAACAGCGGCTTACTACCTACATCAAAACGCAGTTCAGGTGCTTCATCACCACAAATCTCTACAAGTAATTCGTTAATTCGATTAAGGTATTTTTCTCTTACCCAATCAAGCACAAAGCGATTAGGTGCATAAATAGTCAGAGTATCTTCGGTACTTTCTGCTTGAAGTGGTCTTACCCACATACTGAACTGCTGCGAAGGCAATTCATCTTGCAATACATATAAACAACTTTGCCAAACCGACAGATACACAGTTAAACTCCCAGAGATATAATTTTTATTCCCGCACATCAAAAATGGTTAAATACCATGCATTTATTGCGTTTAAATAGCCAAATAAGCGGCCCAAGACCAAGTATTATGAAGGCAGTTTATCCACAAGTAAAAGGCTGATTTTTATAAAATGATGTATAACGTTATAAAAAAACACTAACAAACTGATTTAATTACATTTTTAATTATTAACTTGATAGTAGATCATAACAAAATAACACCAAGATCGCGAACCAATTCTACGATCCAATTTACTTTTCCCCGGCTTTTATTCACTTTTTATACAGGGGCTGTGGAAAACTTCTTATTTATGATGATCCTACTAGATCACGCTTTATGATCCCCAGCTGCTTGCTTAATAAACACAGTGCTTAACGCGTAATTATGATTGACTTTAAGTCGTTTCATCTATAATATCTCGCGCTCGCAATGGCACCTGTGCCAGGATCGCGACCTGCATAGGATGTTTTAACTTTAACCGATCGGATGAGATTGTTATGAAAAGAACTTTTCAACCTAGCGTTTTAAAACGCAAACGTGCACACGGCTTCCGTGCTCGCATGGCAACTGTAAATGGCCGTAAAGTATTAGCACGTCGCCGCGCTAAAGGCCGCAAAGTTCTTTCTGCTTAATTTATAAGTGGAAGACTTTAGCTTTGGCAGGGAGTTACGTCTGTTAACTCCCTCGCATTACTCTCGTATATTTAACGAACCCGCCCGGGCTGCAACTCCTTACTTCACTCTATTAGCTAAACCCAATGACCAAGGGAAACCTAGGTTAGGACTTACTGTTGCTAAAAAACGTGTAAAAAAGGCATGCCAACGAAACCGTATTAAACGTCTTGCTCGCGAAAGTTTTCGTTTAAATCAACACAACATTGATAACATTGATATTGTGCTTATGGTTAAAAATGGTATTGACGAACAGTCTAATGAAGAATTAACCAAGCAACTGACTAAGTTATGGCGAAAAATTAATGAACGCTGTAAACCAGGTGCGCCTAAGCCTCCACCCTTTAAGAAACGCCCAAACAAATCAGCTAAATCTAATAAACAAACCCAATAGCAATAGAATTACAGGGTTAATTAATGTATCTTTAGCTCACCTTTTAATCATGCATTTAAAATTTCCAATAGAGCCTTTAAATACATGATATCTATCTCACTAAATTTAACTAGGGGCATAAACATCATGAGGTTACTTAAACCACTTGTTGCTTTACCGACATTATGTTTAGTGTTATTGATCCGCGGTTATCAAAAGTGGATTAGCCCGCTATTAGGTCCGCATTGTCGTTTTAATCCAAGCTGCTCACATTACGCAATTCAAGCAATAAAATTGCATGGATTGATAAAAGGAAGTTGGTTAGCATTAAAACGCATATTAAAATGCCATCCTTTACATTCAGGTGGTGATGACCCAGTACCTGAAAAAATAACCCATATTAACCACCAACACGAGAAATAAGAGCTGTTATGGAATCGCAACGCACGTTTTTATTCATTGGCCTAATGCTAGTGTCGTTTTTATTGTTCCAAGAATGGAATAATGATTATAACCAGCCAAAAGTCGATCCAAGTGCCACAACACAAACACAACAAGCAAATTCAACTGAATCAGATGATTTTATACCCTCATCATCAGAATCTGGCTTACCGGCTTCAACAACATTAGCTAAACGTTCTGTTATAGAAATTAAAACAGACGTGTTTAAAGTTAAAATCGACACCAAAGGTGGTGATATTGTTGAATCAGACTTACTTCAGTATGAAGAAGTGAAAGGCGAAGAAACACCTTTCATGCTGCTGGGTGAGTTTGATGGTAATCAATACTTTTCACAAAGTGGTTTAATTGGTTTAAATGGTCCTGACGCATCTGCAAACGGTCGCCCTACTTACCACAGCGAACAAACATCTTATACCTTAACCGGTGATGAGTTACGTGTACCGCTGCAGTTTACTGACAGCAACGGTGTTAGCTTTACTAAAACGTATGTATTTAAAAAAGGGCAATATGACGTTGGCTTAGAATACACAGTAAACAATACAACCAGTGCGCCTATTCAAGTACAGCTTTACACGCAAGTTAAGCGCACAGTACAAGAAAAAGGCAGCTTAGTTGATCAAAACTATTTAGGTGCAGCTTACGGTACTGACGAAGAACCGTACGAAAAGTACAGTTTTTCTGACATGGCTGACAAAAACCTCAATGAAAGCACACAAGGTGGTTACATTGCATTTATTCAACATTACTTTGTAAGTGCGTGGGTACCAAAACAAGACCAAACCAACACCCTGTATAGCTTAATTACGAGCAGCAATGCCGCAATCATTGGTACAAAAGCACAACCAGTTAATGTACAAGCCGGTACTGAGCAAACTATTACTTCTATCTACTACATGGGCCCTAAAGAGTCTGATGTATTAGAAGCGCTTCACCCTGACTTAGACCTAACTGTAGACTACGGCTGGTTATGGTTTATTTCACAGCCACTATTTGTATTACTAAAATGGCTTTACAGTATCCTTGGTAACTGGGGTTTAGCAATTATTGCTATCACTATTATTGTTAAATCATTGATGTACCCGCTAACTAAAGCACAATACACGTCAATGGCTAAAATGCGTGCCCTTCAACCAAAAATGGCTGCATTAAAAGAAAAATATGGTGATGACCGTCAAAAATTCGGTCAAGCTACTATGGAAATGTACAAAAAAGAGAAAGTAAACCCAATGGGTGGCTGTTTCCCTATTTTGTTACAAATGCCAATATTCTTAGCGTTGTTTTATGTATTTTTAGAGTCAACAGAACTTCGCCATGCTGAGTTTATGCTTTGGTTAACTGATTTATCAGCACAAGACCCATACTACGTATTACCAATTTTATTTGGTGCAAGTATGTTTATAACTCAGAAGCTTCAACCAATGACGGTTACCGATCCAATGCAGCAAAAAATGATGACCTTTATGCCGGTTATCTTCTCTGTATTCTTCTTATGGTTCCCATCAGGCTTAGTACTTTATTGGTTAGTATCTAACCTTATTTCAATCGCGCAAATGCTTTATATTTATCGCGGTATGGAAAAGAAAGGAATAAAAGTAAGAGGCTAACTTAGCCCTACTTATCAAAAAGGCGACTTAGGTCGCCTTTTTTATTGCCCATTTTTTATCAGAGCATTCGCGAGTGGTAATTTCATAGGTTACAATAGCGCCATAACGTACACATTGTTGGTAAATTTAATAGCATGATCAATCAAGACACAATTGCAGCACAAGCAACCGCCCCCGGCCGTGGTGGTGTTGGTATTATTCGGGTTTCTGGCAGCCTTGCTAAAAGCGTTGCCGAGCAAGTTATTGGTAAAATACCAAAGGTGAGATACGCCGATTACGTACCATTTAAAAACTTAAACGGTGATCAGCTTGACCAAGGTATTGCTATTTATTTTGCCGGACCGAACTCATTTACTGGCGAAGATGTACTTGAGTTGCAAGGCCATGGCGGCCCAGTTGTGCTTGATATGCTACTTAAAGAAATTAGTAAAATAGAGGGTGTACGTTTAGCAAAGCCAGGAGAATTCTCTGAGCGCGCATTTATGAACGACAAGCTTGATTTAACCCAAGCAGAAGCAATTAGTGACCTTATTAATGCCACCAGTGAACAAGCCGCTAAAAGCGCCTTACAATCGCTTCAAGGTGAGTTTTCCAAACATATAGAAACCCTGGTTGAAAAAGTAATCCACCTTCGTATGTACGTAGAAGCTGCAATCGACTTTCCAGATGAAGAAATAGACTTTTTGTCTGACGGTAAAGTAAGCGGTGATTTAGACGCAATTATAAATCAGCTAAACACCGTAACTAACAAAGCCAAACAAGGCAGTATAATGCGCGAAGGTATGCGTGTAGTTATTGCAGGTCGTCCTAATGCAGGTAAATCAAGCTTGCTTAATGCCCTAGCAGGTCGAGAAGCAGCAATCGTAACCGAAATAGCAGGTACCACCCGCGACGTGCTACGCGAACACATTCACATTGATGGCATGCCACTGCATATTATCGATACCGCAGGTCTTCGTGAAAGCCCTGACCGCGTAGAACAAATAGGTATTGAGCGCGCATGGGAAGAAATAAACCAAGCCGACCGCGTTTTATTTATGCTTGATGGCACCGATACCGTCGATACCGACCCACATAAAATTTGGCCAGAATTTATGGCAAAATTACCAAAAGGCATGGGGGTTACAGTGATCAGAAATAAAGCCGATTTGTCGGGTGATATTGTAGGCCTAGATGAACACCAACAATACCCAGTCATAAGCTTAAGTGCTAAAAATGCAGATGGTATTGAGCTTGTACGAGAGCATTTAAAAGCCTGTATTGGTTTTGACGGCGCAACAGAAGGTGGCTTTATGGCTCGTCGCCGCCATTTAGATGCTCTAGAGCGCGCAGCTTATCATTTAGATACGGGTAAAACGCAGCTTGAAATGCATATTGCGGGTGAAATTTTGGCCGAAGAGCTACGCTTAACGCAGCAATTTTTAAACGAAATAACGGGTGAGTTTACTTCAGACGACCTACTAGGAAAAATATTTAGCTCGTTCTGTATTGGTAAATAAAAGACCTAACAACTAAATAATTAAAAATTAAGGGCGTAAAAACGCCCTTTTTTACTGCCTAAATTAAGCCTTCCTATATCAATGTATGAGTATTTTTTAGATAAGCTAAGTGCTATTTTAGGCTCTCAATTACTCTAAATTAGTATCTTTAAATGCTTATTAATGGCCTACTTTACAAGATATAACCGCCTAATTAGGGTGATATATCCCCCACATACGAATAAGTTAAGCCAATATAATTAACCTTAAAACAAACTAAAATCACTGTTTTTAGTATTTTGTTAGCTAAATTGCAGCCATATTTGGCTATATATCAAAAAATAAAGCGATCACAAGTGTGTATTGATCGGGCTATCCACCAGCTAAAACATATAAAAACATGTACCAATATTACAAAAATTTTAAATTTAGTCAGATCAGTTATCCACAATTCCTACTTTTTGAACAAAACCCTAAAAATTTTTAACTGAAAAACACGTTATTAACTCTATTTTTAGTAAAAAACAGCCATAATGAAATTTAATTTGGTATTTATTTAGTAAGATCATATTTAATTGATCACTTTTTAAAATTGTTTTAGATCTTAATAATCAGTTATAAACACCCTTTATATCCACATTATGATCAACTTCATTTTTATATTAAATATTCATCACTTTTGCACTTACAAATAATTAAAATCAATAACTTACAAAATTTCAGGCTAATAGGATATAGAGTTAAACAGAACTTCCCCCAATCTTATTAACAGCTTGATCAGAAGATTACATTTAAATATTTTATGTTACAGCCATATAAATCAATAACTTAAAATAATTTTAAACAATGATCTAAAAATCAACCTAAAAATAGTTATCCAAACTAACACTCTTCTCTTTACTGCTGTTTTCACTCGGCTATCATAGGCAGCAATTAAAACTAATGCGATCATAACTAATCATGAGTTCAGTAAATATTATTGTTGGCAGCCAAATGGGATCGGCCGAGTATGTTGCAGAGCAATTAAGCGATGAGCTTAATAACCAAGGTATTGAAGCTCAACTACATGATCAGCCTGAGTTTAATGAAATAGATCAACACAATACAGTATGGCTAGTATGTACATCTACTTATGGTGCAGGTGATTATCCAGATAACCTTTTAAGTTTTGTAGAACAAGTAGCTCAAACAACTGATTTAAAACATTTAAAGTTTTCGGTTATAGCACTAGGCGATACCAGCTACGACACGTATAACTTAGCAGGGCGCAATATAGAAGCACTACTGCTCGAAAAAGGCGCTATAAAAGTAGCAGAACGCTTAGAGTTAAATATATTAGACGAATCACTCCCTGAAGACACAGCACTAGCTTGGTTAGATGCTTGGGTGTCTCAAACAGGATTAAAATAAAGAGATCAAGTTAAATTCCATATAAAAGTTACCCACAATTTACTAATAATTTAATTAATAATGTGGATAAAGATTGAATAAACTGCATTTTAGAGCATGCTTATCCATGGGATAAGATCTAACTAATCACCCCCTGTGTATAAAGTGGCTTTTTGATCAGTGCTTATTTGTGGGATGATCCGATCATATTAACACCTTTAGATCTGATCTAATTTAATGTTTTTAAACAAGATCTAAAGCTTATCAACAGAAAACCCGATCAGTAGTAGTAATAGTATTAAAAGATCTCTTTAAAAGATCCTTTATATTATTAGAGATCACTTACTTAGATCTGAGCACAGTTTAATCATTTATCTTCTGCTCATTTCTAGGTAGAATACGCTCCCTTTTGAAGTTTACCGGTTTGATTTAAGTAGGATCCCATTAATGATTTTTCATGAAAATTTTGACGTTATCGTAGTAGGTGGTGGACATGCAGGCACTGAAGCCGCATTGGCAGCTGCCCGTATGGGGATGAATACCCTGCTACTGACTCACAATATGGATACCCTTGGTCAAATGTCTTGTAACCCAGCAATTGGTGGGATAGGCAAAGGTCACTTGGTAAAAGAAATAGATGCCCTTGGTGGTGCAATGGCACAAGCTATTGATAAAGGCGGGATCCAATTTCGTACTTTAAATTCTTCAAAAGGACCGGCTGTTCGTGCAACTCGAGCACAAGCCGATCGCGCTTTGTACAAAGCGGCTATTCAAACAACATTACAAAATCAAGAAAACTTAAAAATATTTCAGCAATCGTGTGACGATCTAATTGTTGAAAACGATCGTGTTACTGGCGTAGTAACTCAAATGGGGTTACGTTTTAGCGCACCCAGTGTAGTACTTACTGTAGGTACCTTTTTAGGTGGCCAAATACACATAGGTTTAGAAAATTACAAAGGTGGACGTGCAGGCGATCCGCCATCAATTGCTTTAGCACAGCGTCTTCGCGAACAACCATTTAGAGTAGATCGTCTAAAAACAGGAACTCCACCACGCATTGATGCCCGTACGGTTGATTTTAGCAAAATGCAAGAACAACCAGGTGATACGCCTACACCAGTGTTTTCATTTTTAGGTAAACAAAGTGATCACCCGCAACAAATACCGTGTTACATCACTTACACAAATGAAAAAACACACGATGTTATACGCAAAAATTTGCATCGTTCACCTATGTACTCGGGTGTTATAGAAGGGATTGGCCCGCGTTATTGTCCATCTATTGAAGATAAAATTGTCCGCTTTGCTGATAAAGACAAACACCAAATATTTGTAGAGCCAGAAGGTTTAACATCTTACGAGCTTTACCCTAATGGCATTTCAACAAGCCTACCATTTGATGTGCAATTGGAAATAGTGCAATCGATTACTGGTTTTGAAAATGCACATATTTGCCGACCTGGTTACGCAATTGAATACGATTACTTTGATCCACGTGATTTAAAACAATCATTAGAAACTAAATTTATTGAAGGTTTATTCTTTGCAGGCCAAATAAACGGAACTACAGGCTATGAAGAAGCCGGAGCGCAAGGCTTAATTGCTGGTATGAACGCAGCGCTTAAAGTGCAAGGTAAAGATTCGTGGACGCCACGTCGTGACGAAGCATACGTTGGTGTATTAATTGACGACTTAGCAACGCTTGGTACAAAAGAACCGTACCGTATGTTTACTAGCCGTGCCGAATACCGTTTACTATTGCGTGAAGATAATGCCGATATTCGTCTAACCGAAAAGGGCCGTGAGCTAGGTTTAGTTAATGACGAGCGTTGGCAAGCATTTAACGAAAAAATGGAAGTGATCGAGAAAGAAAAACAACGCATAAAGGACACGTGGATTCATAAAGATCATAATGTTGTTGATCAGGTAAACGCATTATTAAAAGCGCCATTAACGCGTGAGGCAAGTTTAGAAGAATTATTGCGTCGTCCTGAGATCCGTTATGATGATCTAATGGCTATTGAAGGCTTAGGATCTGAATTTACAAATAAGGCGGCTTTAGAGCAAGTTGAGATCCATACTAAATACGCAGGTTACATTGCGCGTCAGCAAGATGAGATCAACAAACAGCTTCGTCATGAAGAAACAATCTTACCAAAAGAGTTTGATTATAAAACCGTGTCTGGTTTATCAAATGAGGTGGTGGCAAAACTAGAAGAGTCTCGTCCAGACACTATTGGTCAAGCCTCGCGTATTTCTGGTATCACACCCGCGGCTATTTCGTTATTATTAGTGTATCTGAAGAAGCAAGGCTTATTACGCAAATCTGCGTAATGGTAAGGGCACCTAGTGTTACAACAACAATTAACTACATTGTTAGCGCAAACTGATATTGCGCTAACAGAAAAACAACAACAACAGCTTGTTCGCTACGTTGAGCTACTGGATAAGTGGAACAAGGCGTATAACTTAACCTCAGTACGTTTGCCTCAAGAAATGATGGTAAAACATATTATGGACAGCCTTGTTGTTGCACCTCATTTACCCGGTCATCATTATATTGATGTGGGTACAGGCCCAGGCCTTCCAGGCATTGTATTAGCCATTGCACTTCCTACTACCCAATTTGTTTTACTCGACAGTTTAGGTAAACGTGTACGCTTTTTAATGCACGTTAAGCATGAACTTGGGCTTGATAATGTTACCCCGGTGCAGTCAAGAGTTGAAGAATATCAACCAAGTGTTAAATTAGATGGCGTACTCAGTCGTGCATTTGCTTCATTACAAGATATGGTTGACTGGTGCTCGCACTTAATTGATCATTCGGGTCAATTTATTGCGCTTAAAGGCGTTTACCCTAGCGAAGAGTTAGAGTCACTACCGGTTGGCGTAAAGTTTGAGAAAAAAATTGCATTAGAAGTACCTGAGTTAGATGCACAACGACATTTAATTATTCTTTCTAAAGACTAGGGATCAGAGACACTGTGGCAAAAGTCATCGCATTGGCAAATCAAAAAGGGGGTGTAGGTAAAACTACGACCGCTGTTAATCTCGCTGCGTCTATGGCCGCAACGAAGCGTAAAGTGCTGTTAATTGATCTCGACCCGCAAGGTAATGCCACTATGGGCAGTGGTGTAGATAAGTATGGCGATGTGCCTACTATTTACGACCTACTTATTGAAGATAAGCCCATTGAAGACGTGATCATTAAAGAAACGTCTGGCGAATACCATATGATTGCAGCAAACGGAGACGTCACCGCTGCTGAAGTTAAACTAATGGAATTATTTGCCCGTGAAGTACGCCTTCGTAATGCACTTGAAAAAATTCAGGACCAATACGAGTTTATATTCATAGACTGCCCGCCTTCATTAAATATGCTCACTGTTAATGCTATGGCCGCTGCCGATTCCATTTTAGTGCCAATGCAGTGTGAGTATTATGCACTTGAAGGCTTAACTGCATTAATGGATACCATCACGCAGTTGGCTAAATTGGTTAACCCCGAATTAAAAATTGAAGGCATATTGCGCACTATGTACGATCCGCGTAACCGCCTAGCAAACGACGTTTCAGAACAATTAAAACAACATTTTGGTGATAAAGTGTATCGCACTGTGATCCCGCGCAATGTTCGTCTAGCCGAGGCGCCAAGTTTTGGCGCTCCTGCTATGTATTACGACAGAGCATCAAGTGGCGCAAAAGCGTATTTAGCACTTGCCGGTGAAATGCTGCGCAGAAAAGAAAAAACAGCGTCCGTTGTCGCCTAACTTTGAGGTAAAAAATAACATGTCTGCTAAAAAACGAGGTTTAGGCCGAGGACTCGATGCACTTTTAAGTTCGTCTAAGCCTGCACCCAGCACCAGCAAGGAACAAGACACACAAAACGTAACAGAGGTTGTTCAAAGTACAGTAAGTGCTACAGATAACCCATTACAAACATTGCCTATTGAGTTTTTGCATTCAGGCAAGTACCAACCTCGTAAAGACATGTCTGAAGAGGCACTCGAAGAACTTGCCAGTTCAATTCGATCACAAGGTATTATACAACCCATTGTAGTACGCCCTATTGCTCATAACAGTTATGAAATTATTGCCGGTGAGCGTCGTTGGCGCGCAGCGCAAATAGCTAAGCTCGACACTGTTCCGTGTATCATTAAAGATGTACCCGATGAGGCCGCCGTTGCTATTGCCCTGATTGAAAATATTCAGCGTGAAGATTTAAATGCAATGGAAGAGGCGGTTGCACTAAATCGTTTATTAAATGAGTTTGAATTAACACATCAACAAGTGGCTGATGCGGTTGGGAAATCAAGAACGACCGTAACAAACTTATTACGTTTAAATAATTTAAACAACGATGTAAAAATTCTGTTAGAACATGGTGACATAGAAATGGGTCATGCGCGCTGTTTACTTGCACTTGAAGGTGAAGCACAGTCTGACGCTGCACGAACGGCTGTTGCAAAGGCACTTACTGTAAGAGAGACTGAAAAATTAGTGCGCGCAATTTTAGAGCCAGCACCCGCCAAGCAAGAACACCAAAAAGACCCAGATGTTAAACAGTTAGAACAACAATTAGCAGAAAACCTAGGTGCTAAAGTAGAGATAAATTACAACAAAAAAGGCAAAGGTAAATTGGTTATTTCATATACTAATTTAGACGAGCTTGACGGCATTTTGAATCGTATTAATCACGACAATACCCACCATTGATCTATTACATGTCTAAAAAGAGACATTTGTAGCAAATTTGTGTTACAAACACTCTACTCAAGTTGCAAAACTGGCAGGATACAGTATAATTTCGCCAGTTTTCACACCCTAACGATTTGAATGCCATTAAGGTTAACAAAAAGTGAATAATAAGTTAGCAAGTCCGTATAGGCTTGCCGCATTTAAATTAATTTGTCTTCAGGGTGTTGTAGCATTATTTGCTGCCGTAATTATTTTTATTGGTTTGGGAGTTGAAGCCAGTCTGTCAGCGTTAGCTGGTGGCGCAGTCGCGATACTCCCTCACTGTGTTTTTGCACTTTACGCCTTTCGATTTATGGGCGCGAGTCGTGCAGAACAAGCGTATAACGCGTTAAAACGCGGTAACGCTCTAAAGTTTATGCTGACAATCATTTTGTTTGCGCTAGTACTAAAGCATTTTCCGGTAGTTTTACTGCCCTTTTTTAGTATCTATGTACTAGCTTTATTCACTGGATTGTTTGCACCCGTTTTTTTTAAACATTAACTTTTGGGATATAACATGGCTGCAGAAGAAGTTACTCTATCTAGCCATATCCAGCACCACTTAACCAATGCTAAGATGTGCTCGACCGATGCCGGTCTAGCCTTCAATAAAGCATGTACGGACAGTGGTTTTTGGACATGGCATGTAGATACCCTCGCATGGTCAATCGGACTAGGTCTTATCTTTTTATGGATCTTCCGTAGTGCCGCTAAAAAATCAACATTGGGCGTACCAGGTAAATTTCAGTGTTTCATTGAAATGATAGTTGAGTTCGTTGGCGACAACGTACGTGACACTTTCCATGGTAAAAGCAAGCTGATAGCACCATTAGCATTAACGATATTCGTTTGGATATTTTTAATGAACTTAATGGATTTAATCCCAGTTGACTTCTTGCCTGCATTTGCTGGTTTAGTTGGTGAGCAAGCTTTTGGCATGGACTCACACGACGTATACATGAAAATTGTACCAACAACAGATATAAACTTAACAGCAGCACTAGCGCTAGGCGTGTTTATATTAATGATTGGTTACTCAATTAAAATTAAAGGTATCGGCGGTTTTATTAAAGAGCTAACACTTCACCCGTTTAGTTCAAACAATACAGCTATGCAGATTCTTTTAATCCCATTCAATCTATTACTAGAGCTTATCGCATTGGTTTCTAAGCCGTTTTCACTGGCACTGCGTTTGTTCGGTAACTTATATGCAGGTGAACTAATCTTCATCCTTATAGGTGCGATTGGCTTAATGCAACTACCGTTGCACTTTGTTTGGGCTGTATTCCATATCTTAGTAATCGTATTGCAAGCATTCGTATTTATGATGCTAACAATCGTATACCTAAGTATGGCAAGTTCAGATAATCACTAATTTACAATTTTACTTTTACTTTTAATACAATTGAAACTTTGGAGAAATAAATGGAAGCTTTAGAACTAGTAACAGGCTTAAAATACATCGCAGTTGCACTACTAATTGGTTTTGGTGCAATCGGTACAGCTGTTGGTTTTGGTAACATGGGCGGTAAATTCCTTGAAGCATGTGCGCGTCAACCTGAGCTAGCACCATCGCTACAAGTTAAAATGTTTATCCTTGCTGGTCTAATCGATGCTGTTGCAATGATTGGTGTTGGTATCGCGATGGTATTGTTGTTCGTACTTTAATTTTATTTTTTGAACAGCTTACTATTTAAGGAGGAGCGGTTGTGAACTTAAACGCCACTCTTATCGGTGAATTAATTGCGTTTACGGTGTTCGTACTTTTTTGTATGAAGTTCGTATGGCCACCACTAAACGGTGCAATTGAAGCTCGCCAGAAGAAAATCGAAGATGGTTTAGCTGCCTCTGATAGAGCCGAAAAAGACTTAGAACTTGCGCAACAAAAAGCTGCAGAACAGCTTAAAGATGCAAAAGCTCAAGCGGCTGATATCATTGATCAAGCTAAAAAGCGTGCCGTGCTAATTGTTGACGAAGAAACCGTTCGTGGACAAGAAGAGCGTGAAAAAATTATTGCTCAAGGGCACTCTGAAATTGAATCAGAGCGTAACCGTGTGACAGAAGAGCTACGTAAGCAAGTAGCAACACTGGCTGTGGTTGGCGCAGAGAGAATTTTAGAGCGTGAAATCAATCAAGCCGCACATAGTGACATCGTTGAAAAACTTGTCGCTGAGCTGTAATTAGGAGGGTATGAGCATGTCTGAATTGACTACTATCGCTCGCCCATACGCTAAAGCGGCTTTTGAACTTGCCGTTGAAAAAGGCGCTATTGAAAGCTGGAATGACATGTTGTTTTTCGCTGGCCATGTTGCCAGCGATGAGCAAGCATCAGCCATTTTAGCTGGATTGCCTACTGCTTCTGCACAAGCTGAGTTATTTATTAACTTATGCGCAGAGCAGCTCAACGAACAAGGTCAGAACCTAGTGAAGGTGATGGCTGAAAATGGACGTTTGATTGCACTGCCTGAGGTTGCACAGTTATTCGCTGCGTTTAAAGCAGAGTATGACAAAGAAATCGATGTAGATGTGATTTCGGCAACCCCTCTTACTGCAGCGCAGCAAGAGTCATTGGTAGCGACACTTGAAAAACGTTTCGCACGCAAAGTTAAGCTGAATTGTAGTGAAGACGCGTCAGTAGTTGGCGGCCTTATTATTAAGGCAGGCGACACTGTAATCGACGGCTCTGTACGCGGAAAATTAAACCGCTTAGCCACAACACTACAATCGTAATTGGGAAAAAGAGCATGCAACTTAATTCCACTGAAATTTCAGAACTAATCAAACAACGTATTGAGAAGTTCGAAGTTGTAAGTGAAGCTCGTAACGAAGGTACAATTGTATCTGTTACTGACGGTATCATCCGCATCCACGGTCTAGCTGACTGTATGCAAGGTGAGATGATTGAGCTTCCTGGCAACCGTTATGCTATCGCACTAAACCTTGAGCGCGACTCAATTGGTGCAGTAGTAATGGGTCCGTACGCTGACCTTACTGAAGGCGTAAAAGTATACACAACTGGTCGTATCTTAGAAGTTCCTGTTGGTGCTGGCTTACTTGGTCGTGTTGTTAACACACTAGGTGCTCCTATAGATGGTAAAGGCGCTTTAGATAACGACGGGTTTGAACCTGTAGAAAAAATTGCACCAGGTGTAATCGAGCGTCAATCTGTAGATGAGCCAGTTCAAACTGGTTACAAATCTATTGATGCTATGATCCCAGTTGGTCGTGGTCAGCGTGAGCTTGTAATCGGTGACCGCCAAACAGGTAAAACTGCACTAGCAATCGATGCAATCATCAACCAAAAAGACACAGGCGTTAAGTGTGTGTACGTAGCGGTTGGTCAAAAAGCATCTACTATTGCTAACGTAGTACGTAAATTAGAAGAGCACGGTGCACTTGCAAATACTATCGTAGTTGTAGCATCTGCTTCTGAGTCTGCGGCACTTCAGTACTTAGCACCGTTCTCGGGCTGTACTATGGGTGAATACTTCCGTGACCGTGGTGAAAACGCATTAATCGTATATGATGATTTATCTAAGCAAGCAGTTGCTTACCGTCAAATCTCATTACTACTTAAGCGTCCACCAGGTCGTGAAGCATACCCAGGTGACGTATTCTACCTTCACTCGCGTCTTTTAGAGCGTGCATCGCGTGTAAACGCTGATTACGTTGAAAAGTTCACTAACGGTGAAGTGAAAGGACAAACTGGTTCATTGACGGCATTGCCAATCATTGAAACTCAAGGCGGCGACGTTTCTGCGTTCGTACCGACTAACGTTATCTCTATCACCGATGGTCAGATCTTCTTAGAAACTGACTTATTCAACTCAGGTATCCGTCCGGCAGTAAATGCTGGTATCTCGGTATCGCGTGTTGGTGGTGCTGCACAAACTAAAATCGTTAAGAAACTAGGTGGCGGTATCCGTCTAGCCCTAGCTCAGTACCGTGAATTAGCTGCGTTCTCGCAGTTCGCGTCTGACCTTGACGATGCTACACGTGCTCAACTTGAGCATGGTGAGCGTGTAACAGAGCTAATGAAGCAGAAACAGTACGCGCCAATGTCTGTTGCTGAAATGTCTTTGTCGTTATTTGCAGCTGAGAAAGGTTATCTTAAAGATATCGAAATCGCTAAAATCATGGATTTCGAAGCAGCTTTACTTTCTTACGCAAGTAGCACATACGCAGAGCTTGTGGCTCAAATCAATGAAACTGGTAACTACAACGCCGAGATCGAAGCGCAACTTAAAGAACTTCTAGAGAAGTTCAAGTCTACGCAAACTTGGTAATTTAGTTATTAATGGTGCGCTTTAGTTTACTAAAGCACACCTTGATTCGGAGAGAGAGTCATGGCCAGCGGAAAAGAGATTAAAAGCAAGATCGGGAGTATTAAAAATACTCAAAAGATCACTAGCGCAATGGAAATGGTTGCTGCGTCTAAAATGAAAAAGGCGCAAGAACGAGTGGCTTCAAGCCGTCCATACGCTGACAAATTACGCAAAGTGATTGGTCGTGTTGCTCAAGCAAATCTTGATTTTACTCACCCGTTCTTAGAAGAACGTGAAGTAAAACGAGTTGGTTATATTGTTATCTCTACTGACCGTGGTCTGTGTGGCGGCTTAAACTCAAACGAGTTTAAGAAAGTTGCATTAGACATAAAAGCATGGAAAGAAAAAGGTGTAGACGCAGAGTTTGCAACTTTAGGCAGCAAAGCTGCTGGTTTCTTTCAACGCTTTGGTGGTCAAGTGCTTGCTAAAAAAGCAGGCCTAGGAGATAAACCTTCAGTACAAGACGTTATTGGTCCTGTAAAAGTAATGCTTAATGCATTCTCTGAAGGTAAAATTGACCGTTTATTCCTGGTATATAACAACTTCGTTAATACCATGAAGCAAGAGCCAACAATAGATCAGTTACTCCCTTTGCCAAAAGCTGAAGAAGAAGTATCTGCCCACACATGGGACTACTTATACGAACCAAGTCCAGACGCTATTTTAGAGTCTTTGTTAGTTCGCTTTGTAGAGTCTCAGGTATACCAAGGTGTGGTTGAGAACGCTGCCTCTGAACAGGCTGCCCGTATGGTTGCAATGAAAGCTGCAACTGATAACGCTGGCGACCTTATGGATGAGTTACAGCTTGTTTACAACAAGGCCCGCCAAGCGGCAATCACACAAGAAATTAGTGAGATTGTTTCTGGTTCAGCCGCAGTTTAATGCTTCAGGCAAAGATTAACGAGAGGAATAGACATGAGTTTAGGTAAGGTCGTCCAAATTATCGGTGCCGTTGTGGATATTGAATTTTCACAAGACAACGTGCCAGCCGTATATGACGCGCTAAAAGTAACAGATGGCGATTTAGCTGGTTTGACTCTAGAAGTTCAACAACAGCTAGGTGGCGGTGTGGTACGTACTATCGCACTAGGTACTACAGACGGTTTACGTCGTGGTGCAGCAGTATCAAACACAGGTGAAGCGATTCAAGTTCCAGTTGGTAAAGCAACACTTGGTCGTATCATGAACGTACTTGGTGAGCCAATCGATGAAGCTGGCCCAATCGGCGAAGAAGACCGTATGTCTATTCACCGTGCAGCGCCTTCATACGAAGAGCAATCAAGTTCAGTTGAGCTTTTAGAAACAGGTATCAAGGTAATCGACCTTGTATGTCCGTTTGCTAAAGGTGGTAAAGTTGGTTTATTCGGTGGTGCCGGTGTTGGTAAAACCGTAAACATGATGGAACTTATCCGTAACATCGCAATCGAGCACAGCGGCTACTCAGTATTCGCAGGTGTTGGTGAGCGTACTCGTGAGGGTAACGATTTCTACCATGAAATGAACGATTCAAACGTACTTGATAAAGTATCGCTTGTATACGGTCAGATGAACGAGCCTCCAGGTAACCGTTTACGCGTAGCGTTAACAGGTCTTACTATGGCTGAAAAGTTCCGTGACGAAGGTCGCGATGTACTTTTCTTCGTTGATAATATCTACCGTTACACACTTGCGGGTACAGAAGTATCTGCACTACTTGGTCGTATGCCATCAGCAGTAGGTTACCAGCCTACACTAGCTGAAGAAATGGGTGTACTTCAAGAGCGTATCGCATCTACTAAGACGGGTTCAATCACATCAATCCAAGCGGTATACGTACCTGCGGATGATTTAACGGATCCATCTCCAGCAACAACGTTTGCTCACTTAGATGCAACAGTAGTACTTTCACGTGATATCGCATCACTTGGTATTTACCCAGCGGTAGATCCACTTGATTCATCTTCACGTCAGCTTGACCCATTAGTAATTGGTCAAGAGCACTACGATACAGCACGTGGCGTTCAAACGGTTCTTCAGCGTTACAAAGAACTTAAAGACATCATCGCAATCCTAGGTATGGACGAGCTTTCTGACGAAGATAAGCAACTTGTATCTCGTGCACGTAAAATCCAACGCTTCCTATCTCAGCCGTTCTTCGTGGCAGAGGTATTTACAGGTGCGTCAGGTAAATACGTTTCACTTAAAGACACAATTGCTGGCTTCAAAGGCATTTTAAACGGTGAGTTTGATGACCTTCCAGAGCAAGCGTTCTACATGGTTGGCTCTATCGAAGAAGCTCAAGAAAAAGCCAAAAGCATGTAATTAGGAGGGTAGTATGGCAGCTATGACTGTACATCTTGACGTAGTAAGCGCAGAGCAGAACTTGTTTTCTGGTTTGGTTGAATCGATTCAAGTATCTGGTAGTGAAGGTGAGCTTGGTGTTAATGCCGGTCACGCGCCACTACTAACTGCCCTTAAACCTGGTATGGTGCGTTTAGTTAAGCAATTTGGTGAAGAAGAACTCATTTATATTGCTGGCGGTACACTAGAAGTTCAACCGAACATAGTGACCGTACTTGCAGACACAGCCGTTCGTGGTGAAGACCTAGACGAACAAGCTGCAGAGCAAGCTAAACGTGACGCTGAAGCGCAAATGGCAAAAGGTGCATCGTCAGAGCTTGATTACAATCAAGCGGCAATGCAACTAGCTGAAGCGGTAGCACAACTACGTGTTATTCAGCAATTACGTAAAAAGTAAGCCTATCTGGTTTATAAAAAAGCCCACTTTATGTGGGCTTTTTTGTGCTTGTTGCTAAGGTCCGTGTTTAAATTTAAGCTTTTTTAGTCGTAGAAGTTATTAACTGAGCTTTTCACTTATATCCTTCATCAATCCCCGCTACAATAACGCCATTAAATTAAGTGTGTTTTTCAGTCAAGATTCAGTACTAGCAAATTAGTTTACTGAGTATTTGCACAGGGCGTGACTTACGCAATCTTCTGTATAAACAGACTTATTAACTAAAACAACGGAAAAAGGAAATTGTTTTAATGGCTCTAACAACAGTAATTCTTGCTGCGGGTAAAGGTACTCGTATGCGCTCTGCTCTACCTAAAGTACTGCATAAAGTGGCAGGTAAACCTATGGTGCAGCACGTTATAGATAACGCAAAGGCACTTGGTGCAACCACTACTAATTTAGTTTACGGACATGGCGGCGAACTATTACAACAACAACTTGCCGATAACAACGTAAACTGGGTACTGCAAGCAGATCAGCTTGGCACTGGCCACGCAGTAGCACAAGCTAACCCTCACATTAATGATGACGACACCGTACTTGTGTTGTACGGCGATGTACCTCTTACAAAGCAATCAACGCTTGAGCGCTTATTAGCTGCAACACCTAAAAATGGTTTAGCGGTATTAACCGTTAACTTAGTTAACCCAAATGGCTACGGCCGTATGCTGCGTGAAAATGGCAAGCTTGTTGGTATTGTTGAGCAAAAAGATGCAAACGCCGAGCAGTTACTTATTAGTGAAGTAAACACCGGCATTATGGCGGTTAACGGCAAGCTTTTAAAAACATGGTTAGGCAACTTATCTAATAATAATGCGCAGGGTGAATACTACCTTACCGATATCGTTGCTATGGCTCACAGTGAAGGCGTAGAAATTACTTCAGCACAGCCAGATCATGCAATGGAAGTTGAAGGCGCAAATAACCGCGTACAACTTGCAGGCCTTGAACAAGCTTATCAAGCATGGCAGGCAGAAGAGTTAATGTTAAACGGTGCCACTCTCGCCGACCCAGCCCGTATCGATGTACGTGGCGACGTTAAAACAGGCGAAGACGTATTAATTGATATCAACGTTATTTTTGAAGGCAATGTAACCCTTGGTAACAATGTACAAATTGGCCCTAACTGCGTACTTAAAAACTGCACTATTGGCGATAACGTTGTAATAAAAGCAAATACCCTGATTGAAGATGCAAGCGTAGCGGCTAAATGTACGCTGGGCCCTTATGCACGCCTACGCCCAGGTGCAGTAATGGAAGAAGACTCGCACATTGGTAACTTTGTAGAGATGAAAAAAACCCGCTTAGGCAAAGGCTCTAAAGCTAATCACTTAAGTTACTTAGGCGATGCTGAAATTGGTGAAAAAGTAAATATTGGCGCAGGTACAATTACCTGTAACTACGACGGGGTGAATAAAGCAAAAACCATTATTGGCGATAATGCTTTTATTGGCTCAAATTCATCACTTGTTGCCCCTGTAAATATTGGTGCAACAGCAACTGTGGGAGCGGGCTCTGTGATCACTAGCACCGTTGAAAACGAGCAGCTTGCAATAGCACGTTCAAAGCAGCGTAATTTAACCGGCTGGAAACGCCCTGTTAAAAAATAATACTGAAAGGCTACCTAGGTAGCCTTTTTTATTGCAGCTTAAGTTTAAATTGCTCTTTATAACGCCTAGAAAGGTTAAGCACTTTACCTGTAGTTAGTTTTATTTCGCTGTCGCCGCTGGGGAGTGGTGTAATGCATTCTACTTTATCGAGTTTTACGCCATGACTTCGGTGAATCCTACAAAAGCCCTGTGCTTCTAGTTGCTTACATAATTCAGTGAGCGTCACTCTTAAAGGGTAAATGGACGTGCCAATGTGTAAGTTTACATAATTGCCTGAAGATTCAAGCCAATCCACGTCGTCAATTTTTATAATAAATTCTTTACCCCGCTTTTTAACTAATAAGCGATTAATAGTATCAGTATTGTGTTGCTCACTTTCATCAATAGATGAAGCCTCCCCGAGTAGCTGTTTAACAATATACTGATAAACTTTAATAAGGGTGATAAAGAATAAAAAACTTATCGCATCTTTTTGGTATTCATATAAAAATTCAAACCAGCTGAGCCCAAAGTTGTAGTGAAGTTCGTTCAACCAATAAATAAGCTTACGTCCTCCAACCATTACACTAATATGGAATACGCTGAAAATAATAGACGCTACAAAGTAAGTACACAGCGAAAGCGCAATATTGTGCCAGTCAAAAGGCACCTTTCTTAATAGCCATACTACAGCCGGAAATATAAGTAATGTGCTAAACGCACTTGAATACTCCCATACAAACGGCTCCCATAATAAAAAAGGCAGCGTCCCGTCTCTTTGTGCTTCCATTATTTGAGTTGTCGCATTAACCGTATTGTTAATTACAACGTAGCTAAACAGAAGTAACGCAGCATAAAAAGTTTGAAAACGTTGAAAGTGTTGAAGGTTCATTATGTGTGCTTTTATATTTATAGGCGACAGTTATCCCTGTATACCACCTTTTATCACTATTGCTTGTAATATAAGCACTTATGTATAGTTTTTGCGAGTTATTTTAAGTTAACTACCGATATCAAAAACACATTGGTTAACGTATGAGTACTCAATTAAACGCAATACAATCTACACGCTCTCGCCATTACTTTATTGATTGGTTGAGAGTAATTGCATTTGCGACTCTCATTTTTTATCACATAGGTATGTTGTATAGCCAAAATTGGGGGTTTCATTTTAAAAGTAATTATACGTCTGAACACGTAGAGTATTTTATGTTGCTGTTTTCCCCTTGGAGAATGCTGCTAATTTGGTTTATATCAGGGGTAGCACTTCGTTTTATGCTTGATAAGGTAAGTGGCTATAAGTTACGTACCTTATTTGTTTTAAAGCGTTCTATTTTCATATTACTCCCCCTGCTGGTGGGGTTATGGTTAGTTGTACCTATACAGCTTTATGCCGAAATGCATCAACAAGGCGTTATAGATATAACGTACTGGCAGTTTTATTTAGCGTTTTTAGATACCAGTCATAGTATGTTTGCTGATTACCAATCTGGAGTATGGCCGCATGTTGATGTAAATCATTTATGGTATTTACGTTCTTTATGGCAGTTCATGCTTATTGTTTTTATATACTCATTAGTAGCAAAGCTTTCTATTTTTTCTTTTTTATTAACCACGGTTAAAGTAAACCTATCATTTTCTATGCTCACAGGCCTATTAGTAATAGCCATGTTGCTTGCTAATAATTATTTAAAAGGTGATGCAATACGCGAAGTAAGCGGCTTTATATTTTTATTTACAGGATACCTGTTAGCCAAAAATACTTATTTTTGGGCAAGTTTAAATCAATATCGTTGGGTATTGTGTACAAGCTTTATCCTATTATATGTGTGCATTGTTTTGGCGTATCAGAGTGTATTAGATTTACCAAATTATGTTTGGGTCACTATATATAATACTCAAAGAGTTGTTGGGGTGTTCGCCATGCTCACCTTAGCGCAGCGCTTTTTAAACTTTAAAGCACCTTACCTAAATACACTAAATAGCGTGGTGTTTCCCTTTTACGTATTACATCAAAGTGCATTAATTATTTTGTGTTTTATGCTGCGGCCTTTTAATTTTTGCCCCGTGGTTGAGTTATTTTTAATTACAGTGGGTACTTGGGGGGCGTGCGCAGCTATTACATTAGTGGTAATGCGCTTTGATGCTCTGAGGCCCTTGCTAGGTATTAAAATTAAAAATAACTATTCGCCAACGATAAAAAAGGCCGGTTATATTTTGGGTATGTTGCTTATTTTACCTTTAGCCTATCAGCTGGTTTTTTAAGGTAAAAAAGTTTTATTAAAAGTGCCACAACTTTGTAATACCTCTGTGTTGATATTTACGTAATACCACACTAAGAGAAATTACAATGTTAAAAAAATCAATAATAGCGCTTTCACTTTTATCTATACTGACCGGTTGCTCATTAGATGGCGATGATGGTCAAAGTGGCGCACAGGGTTTACAAGGTGTACAAGGAACTGCAGGTGAGAATGGAATTAACGGCACCAACGCTAACTCAGCTTTAACCATTAGTTTAGTAGGTAGAGCTGTACTCAATGCGCAAAGTCCTGAAGGTGCTGCCGAAATAGTCGCTTATCAAGCATCAAAAAAATGGATTTACGCTATTAATAGCTCGGGCGATACAGCGGTTGTAAATATTATCCCTGCCGACACATTCGATACAGCTGCTTTAGCGCAAGATAACGAAGGCATTGTAAATACAACTAACTTAAGTACGGCAATTACACTTACCTTAAACGACAACACCCCCGGTGAAGCAAACAGCATTGCAATAGACGAAAATAACCAATTACTTGCTGTAGCCATGGCCGCAAAAAACGTTGGTGAAATGGGCCAAGTTGCCTTTTACGATATAAGCGGCGATACACCAATCTTTATAAAAAATGTAACCGCTGGTTTTTTACCTGATATGGTTACTTTTAGCCATGATGGAGTAAAAGTGGTTGTTGCCAACGAGGGAGAACCTAATGGCGACTATAGTATTGACCCACAGGGGTCTATCAGCATTATTAATATTATTGATGGCGAAGTTGCCGACACCGCTACAAATATTGACTTTACAGCATACAACGACAAGCAAGCTGAGCTTGAAGCTCTAGGATTGGTATTTGCTAATCCAACAGGGCGCACTATAAATGGTAATTTAATCAATACAACCGTCGCTATGGACTTAGAGCCAGAGTACGTCAGCATTTCTAAAGATAACAAATACGCTTATGTATCAATTCAAGAAAATAACGCGCTTGCCATCGTTAATCTAGAAGATAACTCTCTTGAGTTAAAAGGGTTAGGATTTAAAGACTGGTCTAACTTACAAATAGACGCATCAGATAAAGACGGCGGTGTTAATTTTAAATCATACCCCGGCTTATATGGAATGTACCAGCCAGACACAATCTCAAGCTTTAGCTGGAAAGGCGCCAACTTTATAGTGTCGGCTAATGAAGGCGATGCACGCGAATACTTTTTTGATACAACAGACGAAGCAGACTGCATAGCCAAAGGCGGCTTAGATTTCGATGAAGACGATGGTTGCCTTGCTTACATAGATGAAAGCCGCGTTGAAGACTTAACACTTGCTGCTAACTTTGACTACTTAAATAACGACGATAACGACATCGGCCGTTTAAAAGTGACAACGGTTAAAGGTGATACTAATAACGATGGCCAATACGAATCGCTTTATGCCTATGGCGCACGTTCATTTACTATTTGGGACAGTAATGGGCTGGTGGTGTTTGACTCAGGCGACGACATAGGCCGTATAACTGCATCTGTCCATGGCGAAGCCTTCAATAACAATGAAGATGAAAATAAAGGCGATACACGCTCAGACGATAAAGGCGCAGAACCCGAAGCGCTCACTATAGGTACAATTGGTGAACGCACCTTTGCATTTATAGGACTCGAGCGTATGGGCGGTATCATGATTTACGATATTACTAACCCATATGATGTGCAGTTTGAAGATTACTTTTATAACCGAGGTGTAATAGAAGGAGCAGCTATAACCGGCGACCTTGCCCCAGAAGGGATGATGTTTGTACCGGCTGAACAAAGTGCCACTAATAAACCACTCCTCATAATAGGTAATGAAATATCTGGTTCTATTGCAGTATGGGAAATTTCAGCTAATTAACCATGCTATTTAAAAGCGGAAAATAAAATGTTTTGTTTTCCGCTTTTATATTCATAGATCATTAGCATTTTTAAAGTGATTAAAAATGCATGTTTTTTAAACTAAAAGCGCTCTCCACCCCTTTATTTGTATACCTTTCGTACTAAAAGTGTTTTTATTCAAAAAAGCGTGAATTAAACATTGACCCCCACTCGAATATCCCTATAATGCGACCCCACTGAGACGGCAGGCGCCAACGCATAGCGAGGCAAGAGT